>CAVWJC010000002.1:0-30386 GCA_963755385.1 uncultured Microcaldota archaeon
CTCTCAAAATGACTGCGTTCTGTTCATCAATTATATTACAATAAAGTGAAAAATTCGCCAGTCGCACTCGGCCGTGGATGATGGTTAAAATTCCATCCCTATGCCATTTCCATAGCAAATTTTTAGATACTTTTAACTTGACCTTTTGCCCACTCAGAAGTTTCTGTCCATCTTTAATACCGATGTCCTTTTCTTGTAGAGGCTTTCGTATTGTCAAGTTGAGTGCTTTTCCCTCTAAAGGCGAGATTTTGTATAAATAGAAACTACCAATATCAGTGTGTTCCATTTAATCTACCTATTGACCTATTGGGTTTATAGTCATCTTTAGTATCGTCCCTCAGTTTTCTTTTGATAAACAACAGCAGTTTATCCCATTTTACCATTCTGTTCAACTAATCACCCAATTTTGAGTCTTTATTTACTCTGTTAATCCGCTCTACTATGACTGGCTTTTTCATAGGATGCAATAAGTGCTCATAGAGTGATATTCGGACTATCTCTGCCTTAGAGCACCCTAACTGAGTTGCGGCCTTATCTACTGCTTTTTCAAGCCCCGATGGGACAGTTGCTATTATTCTATGGTTTGGCAAGTCATCACCATAAGGTTTAAATAGTTTAAGTCTATATAGCTATTTAGATACAGAAACGATACATAAATATGAGGTAAATATATGCTACAAAAAAGTAATCTTTCTCAAGAAGTTAAACAAAGTAGCAGAGATAAATTAAATGAAAGTATATTACCTGATACAAATACTGATAGTAAAATATTGGAAATATTAGAAATAAATGGATATATGAGAAGAAAAAATCTCATAGAAGAAGTTATTTCTAAAGGCATTTGCGGGAGGGCAACTGTGGATAGGAGGTTAGTGAAACTTGAGGAAGAGAAAAAGATACTGATTATACCTCATTCTGATTTTAAAAAATATGGTATTAATGATGCCGATAAAAAGGCAACATATATAATGCTAAATGAATATGTTCCATTTAAGATGCATATTGATAATATTGTTCAGTTGTTAAAAAATTCTGATGATGAGTGTAGTAGATAGATGTCTCAAAGAACTACGTCATTATGAGCATAAAGTAAAAATCTCTGATGAACAATTGGTAATTATAGCAAGTAAGTTGAATATAAAAGATTCTAATTTGAGGATACGCATCTTAAAGTTTATTGAATATCAACTTCTAATAATGAAAGTCAAAATACGTGATAAACAACGCTTTTTGCCTATACTGAAACCTCTATTGAATAGGCGTATTACAAAATCTGATAAATTTGGATTCGGCGGGAAAGCTAAAATTATTAATCTACTTGCTCTAATGGGGCTTGATGAGGAATTGATGGAGCAGTTAAAAACAGATATAAAAAACAAAAACTTAAAAGCATTTATTCATACTTGGCAGTACACTTGCTTGTGAAAGAGGTGCTACGGCATTAGTAATTGAGAATCATAGAAATGACTTTTTTATAATGGATTTGAATTTAGCTAAAAAAGGGAAGGACAGTAAAACTAAAACCCTAAAAATTTCTATGGTAAGGAGATGGTCTGCTGATACGATTCAAAGAGGTAGCTTTACTGACGAGGAGATAAGAATGTCTAAGGATGCTCTTGGAGAAAGAGAGATTGAAGAGACGAAGAGAAAAGAATATTAAAATATGGTGAATTGTATGCCAAAGCAAATAACAACAATAAGTAGGGCTCCGAACCAAACTAAATAGTTCGGCCAAGGCGTACTACTTAAAGTTCGAATCTCTAATTCCATTTTTATGAAACATTATTATATTTCCTAAAACAGTATAATAATGTGGTAAAATTGAGTACTAAAGATGCAACTAAAGAAAAGAAATTAGGTAAGAGATTAGCAGTATTTAGAACGTCTTATACTAGTGCATTTAAACCTCTATTAGAAGGTTACCATTTCAAATTCACTCTTTTATTGCCCATAAGTGAAGAGAAAATGATACCTAGAAGACCATTTCCTACAGAATGGTCAATTTTTACAAGTAAAGATTTAGACGCACTCGAATCACATTTTGAAAAACATCTTGGTGGATACGCTAGTTTTAGATATAAAGCAAGATATTCAAAAAAAGACTTAAAGAGCCTTCCAAAAGAGTTCCTACCATTCTTACCAGAAACACCTGTCGGGGTACCACATATACTTGCATCACCAACAATAAGAGGTGCATGGATAAACAAGAAAAAGAAAACTATTGTCAATAAACATGCACGTTATGAAGTTTATACATTGCGACATAACAATTCTATGGAATATTTCAAAAAATTAAGACGGATACTGGAAGAACATTCAAAAGAGAAGATAATAGTAATAGAACAGAGTGAAGTTACAATTGTGCCTGGTACTACATCCGATACCAAACCATTACTAAGGAGAATAAAATATTTAGAAAGAAGTGCAAAAGAAAAATAATTTTGAATTTTAGACACATATTTATATTAGGAATAAATAATATTAATAGTGATTTTATGATAAAAACTAAACCAAGAAAATTAGAACGAGGTGAGTTTCAAATAAAAGATGAGAACACATATTTATTGACATTTCCTAATAGTAAAGCTAGGATAGAAGGAAAAGAGGCAATGTCAGAGGTAGGTGGTGTACGACAGGGGGTTTTGATTGAAGGCCAACATGTATCTGCTGTTTGGGGGTTTCAAGTTAAAGAATTGGATAGATTGAAAATACCGTATAGAATCTTCGGTATAGAATCAAAAAATAATAACAACCATAACGAAACAGCTTTGAGAAAGTAGAAACTCCAGTTCTGCCATTTTTAAAGAAAAATGGGAGTTTACCCTTACAAATTTAATCGATTTATAGTACATGTGCGGATACGGGTGACTACATCTTTGCCTATTTGTAGTCACCTAATACAAATATTTATATATATATGTAGTCACCTATTATAATTATGAATATAGAGATAAGGCAACTGGGGGGCAAAAAGAAATACTACCTAGCATATACCTACAGAGCTGGTAATAAAGTTAAAAAGATTAGGGTATACTTAGGCCTTGATCTTTCGAAAAAAGAACTTGAAAAGACAAGAAAGAAGGCAGAAGAAACATTAGCAAAACGCATTCCTGCTTCAAAAGAACTTCGTGATCCTTTTCTTACTGCTCTAACAAAACAAGAGTTGAAAGAACTAGAGTCATTGACTTCAGATAAAGGGATAAGAATCTTGCATTTAAGTGAATCCGAATGGGAAAAATTTACTGAACTCTTTACTTATAATACAAATGCAATTGAAGGTTCTAGGGTAGGGAAAACTGAAGTCAAAGAGCTTTTAGAGCAAAATAAGCTGCCAAATAGGTCAAAAGAAGATATATCCGAAACTTTTGGCGTAGCTGAGGCTGTAAAGTACATCAGAGGATCTAAAGAGCATATTTCCATAGATCTAATAAGAGTTTTACATTGGATAGTATTCAAGAATTCAAAATCCTTTGCAGGCCAATTTAGGGCAAAAGGCATAGAAGTTGGAGTTTACGATGGCTATGGCAATGTAGTTCATAGAGGTGCTTTATCAACAAAAGTCTTACCGATGCTTAAAAAATTAGTTAAATGGTATGATATAAACAAAAGTAATTATCCACCTCTATTATTAGCCGCTATTGTACATAATAGATTTGAGGACATACACCCATTTGAAGACGGAAATGGCCGTATAGGCAGATTACTATTGGTAAATATACTAATCAAGAATGGTTTACCACCTGTAAATATAGAACTGGAATTAAGGGAAGAGTATTACGGCTCATTACAAGCTTATGAGAAACAGAACGACATACGTCCAACGCTTGAATTACTACTAAAAGAATATAGGAAACTCAAGAAGGAACTGAAAAAAAGGTGACTACAAAATTCAATGAAATGTAGTCACCTAATTATAGGGGTGTCATACTTTTGGTACGAATGCGCGGTCAAGGAGTTTCATTTTCTTATAGGAAACTGTGCTAATCCTGCTCAGTTTTAGACAGATTTGCTATAAAAATTATCCAGTTTGCCTTTAGATAGCTTTATAATTTTTTCTAAGTAAAAGCTAATAATGAGAAAAATAATCGTTTTATCATTTATTACATTAGATGGAGTAATGCAAGCACCTGGTGGACCTAAGGAAGATACATCAGGCGGTTTCAAATATGGCGGTTGGGTTGCGCCTTATTTTGACGAAGTTTCTGGTAAGGTCATGAAAAAGCAGATGAAACCTGCAGATCTTCTTTTGGGCAGAAAAACATTTGAGATTTTTGCCGCCTACTGGCCAGAGCATGCAAAATGTATGGCCAGGTATCAATGATGTCACAAAATACGTCCTGTCCAAGACCATGAAAAAGTCAGATTGGAAAAACTCAGTTTTCCTCAAAAGCTTGGCAGATATCGAAAAGCTCAAAAATTCAAAAGGTTCTGACATTCAAGTTCACGGCAGTGGTGAAGCTCATTCAGCTGCTACTTAAGAATGATTTAGTGGACGAACTCTGGCTCAAAATTTACCCGTTGACTCTTGGTAAAGGGAAAAAGTTGTTTGACAATGGCGCGATTCCGGCAGCATTTACATTAATAGAGAGTTCTGTTACACCAAGTGGAGTGATTATTGCCAATTACAAGCGAGCTGGAAAAGTCAAGACAGGTACTGTTGGAGCTTAAGGCGGCTAACTAATGTTTCAGTGCATCGCTCTGAAGATCGACCAAGGCGATGTGCTTGAGGTTCGAATCTCTAAATGATTTATTGTTTCACTAAAATAGAAGATAGTTAATCCTAAAGGAAGGCGTGCATATTAATTAAGCATCTGGTTAATACACATAATACATAATTATGGTTGGTTTCCTTGAAATTGAAATCTTTGCATGAAATAGCCCTCGAAGAAGCCAGGGATGAAATTACCGATTATACTGTATACAAGAAACTTTCGGAAATAGAGAAGAACCCAAAATTCAGGGATGTATTCTCTAAACTAACTGAAATGGAGCAAAGGCATTATCTCTTCTGGAGTAAACATTTGAAAAATGAAAAAGTGACTCCTGACTGGTTTAAGGTTTACACTGTTCTATTTCTCAAGCGTATCTTCGGAGGCGCATTCGCCATAAAGTATCTCGAAAAGCACGAAAACCTTGCAATCAAGAAATATGAATTCATAAAAAGTTCGATACCAAAAAAGGACCGTAAGATCTTTGATGCAATAGTTGTTGAAGAACAAAAACATGAGCAGGCCTTCGCAGACCAGATAAAAGGCACATACGTGAAATACATCTCCTTTATCGTGCTCGGACTTGCGGATGCCTTGGTGGAAATAGGCGGGATACATGCAGGCTCTCTTGGCATCTACAATTCCACGGAACTTACCGGACTTGCCGGAATAGTTGCTGGCGCAGCTGCCTCGATTGCGATGGCATCCGCGGCATACGCTCAGGCAAAACAGGGGTTCGACGGATCAGCTTCGCTTGCCGCGGCCTACACGGGGGTCTCCTACTTCACCAGTGCTGTGATACTTGCGCTGCCATATTTTTTGACAAGCACCATGCTCTACGCCATAACCACATCACTGGTTTTTGGATTCATGATAATCGCACTGGCTACATGGTACAATTCCATAATATCTGGGAGCAAATTCAGGCGGGACTTTCTTGAGCTTGCGGGAATAATGCTTCTTGCAACTATCGTGCTCTTCTTCTTCGGCCTTGCTATACGACAGATATTCCATATCACAATATGAATAATATTCATATGGGGGCTGCGCCTATGAAGTGGCCTATAAGATAGCCTGCAAATCCTGCTGCCAATCCTATTATCAGCATTTGAAGTCCGCTGCGCCAAAGTGACCCAACCGTTGTCTTTGCCTCATAATAACCTATGCAAAATAGAGTAATCCCGCTGATTATGACGGAGCCGATTGCTGCTGCAAAGATGTTGTGAAACAGGAAAATGAAAGGAATCAATGGTATTGCCGACCCAAAAATGGTCGCGCTTAATACTGTTAGAAAGCTGCGCATTGGTGCGGATTTGTCTACCGGCGATGATTTTCGCTCAAAGGATAGCAAAAACTCAAGGGTCGCCTTCGGATTGGCCTCTATGCGTTTGGTAAGCTCTTCAAGTTCTTTATCTTTGTAGCCCCATTTCTTGAATATTTTTTTGATCTGTTCTATGCTGTGATGCGGCACTTCCCTAATCTCCCTCTTCTCTTTTTCTACCTCCCTGATGTACTGTTTTCTTCTTGCAAGTGTGGAAGTGTATGCGACCGCTCCCATGGATATTGATTCTGCCCCCAACGCCGCCAGTGCAGCAACAAAAATTAATCTTATGTCACTTGTCGCGGCAGATACGCCGAGAAGTATGCCAAGAACATTAACAAGGCCGTCTTGACTTCCAAGTATGAAATCGGAAAGGAAGGTGGAATGATGGTCTATTTCTTCTGCATCCTTTTTCATCATGTAGCTTCTCAAAATACAACACCAATCGCTTTCAATTATCAATTACAACATAATTATATATACACTTACTACCCTGCCGATTTCAGATAGGAATAAATACATTGATAGCCAATATTACTAAGTCTAGTTTCTAGGGGTGTTTATACGAACGAAAAAGAGGCAGCTGAACTAATAGATCGAATAAAAAAGCAGATGGATTTGCTGCTTAGCGATACAAGCGTTCCTAAGAATGTTAAAAGCGCGATAAAGGAGGCACGTGATAATCTGAGCAAGGAGGATGAGGAAATAGTAAGGGTCTCATCCGCGATATACAATATAGACGCAATAAGCAACGACATAAACCTACCTGCACAGGCAAGAACTGCGGTATGGGACATACTTAGCATGCTGGAATCGATAAAGACCCAGTAATCGAGCATGGCCGATCAAAATGCTGTCAAGGATCTGGTCAAGCAGCTTTCCAAGTTAGGCGTTCTTGTTGCTGCTGATGTATTGCCCGAGAGCCTTGAGGCTCTCGATATAGATGCGATAATCTCAAGAGTAATAGAAAGGCGCGTCTCTGATTCTAGTTTCAACATAATAAACAACGATGACATAAAAAACATGCTTGAAGAGATACAGCTGGAAAAGGCTCCCAGGCCAATAGAGATAATACAAAAACCGGAATTCAGGGCAGAGGCATCAGAAATGGATGCGAACTACAGCATAACAACAAGGATATAGAATATTCAAACGGAACTGTTGACGGATTTGTCTCCCACTTCAAGAGCAGGCTAGAGCAGTTAAGGGCGATA
Organism: uncultured Microcaldota archaeon; assembly: GCA_963755385.1. GTDB lineage: Archaea > Micrarchaeota > Micrarchaeia > Micrarchaeales > Micrarchaeaceae > UBA12276. The sequence goes on from CAVWJC010000002.1 coordinate 7,245, forward strand.
GTGGAGCAGCACCGAAGCGCGCTTAACGGGATGGTCGCGAATCTGGAAAGCTCAGGGCATATTCTGAGGGGCAGGGAGGTAACTGTCATTGGCATAATATCAAACAAGATAACAACCAAGAACGGGAACATAATGGTCGTAATCGAGGATGAAACCGGTGAGGCGAAGATAATGTTCATGAACGGCACCTCGCGGCAAGGCAAAGGAGCTCTTCGAAAAGGCAAGGCATCTTGTGAATGACGAGGTGATAGCCGTGAAGGGAAAGCATATCCGGGCCTTTTGTAATAGCAAAGGAGCTGATCTGGCCCGACGTTCCAATCCGGGAAAGGAAGAAAACGGAGGAGGACATCGCAATAGCATTCATATCAGACATGCACGATAGGCAGCAAGCTATTCATGGAAAAGCAATTTCCCAATTTCATAAAATGGATAAACGGAAATTATCGACGAACATCAAGACACTGGCAAGCAAGGTGAAGTACGTTGTTGTTGACGGGGACATAGTTGATGGCATCGGCGTATATCCTAACCAGGACAGGGACCTTGCAATACTTGACATATATGCCCAATACAAGCTCTTCTTCAATCTTATAAGCATGATCCCAGATTACATACACATATTTGTCATCCTGGCAACCATGACGCTGTGCAAAGGGCCGAACCGCAGCCACAGCTTAGGCAGCCGAACTGGTCGGGGACTTCAAGGCGGACAATGTCCACATACTTCCCAATCCCAGCTTTCTCAAGCTTCACGGCATTGATATACTTGCCTACCATGGGACCTCTCTTGATTCGGTAATACGCGCGATACCCGGAACCAACTACGCCAAGCCTGGAAACAGGCAATGACAGAGATACTAAAGAGAAGACACCTGTCGCCCGATATGGGGCGGCAACATAATAGTGCCCAGCAAGAACGACAACTGGTGATAGACAAGGTTCCAGACATACTTCACATGGGGCATGTCCACAAGAACTGCATATGCAAACTACCATGGAGTCGACATAATAAACAGCGGCACCTGGCAGTCAACAACCGATTATCCAACTTGTCCAGGGCCACATACCAAGCCCATGCATAGTGCCTGTATACGAAACAAAGGCAAACAGGTTCACAAGCATAAACTTCAACAAGTGAGCAATGATGAATTCAGACGAATATTTCGAGGAGCTGAAGAAAGAACTTCGATAAGTCGCATACTCAGTGGCATCCAAAGCCAGGGCAGATGGGATACGATCCCGAGAAATTCGTCGAGATAAAGCCAGCTCCTGACCTACCATCCAAGGTCGAGGGAATAATAGGAATAGAGGGGCTCGCGCAATGATAAGCTGAGGTCAACAGGGAGGAGCAGGCAGGAGATTGCATTTGAGATGGTGAAGAGATATGCAACGGGCCAACGTTCAGCAGCAAAGCCGATAGAGGAAAACTACTAATAGGCAGTAAGGGTGGGCCTTGCAATACTAACGGAGCTGTATAGTCGTTGCCCCTACAGAAGGGATACAGGGAGTCGAGCTGCACAAGACTCCTGACGGCTCGGATTACATCGCGGTAATGTATGCAGGGCCGATAAGAGGGGCTGGAGGCACGGGTGCAGCAATGTCTGTCGCGCTTGCAGACTACGGAAGAAGGCAGCTAGGCATAGGTGCATACAAGGCGACTCACAATCGGAAATTGAGAGGTATCTTGAGGAGATGCAGATATACCATTCAAGGATAGCAAGGCTGCAATACTATCCGCCGGAAGAGGACACAAGAGTGATACTTGAGAACTGGCAGCGTATGCGTTGACGGAATGCCTACTGAAAAGATAGAGGTAAACATACACAGGAACATAAGACGTCTTGACAAGAACGGCAAGGAGCAGATAGTGACAAACAAGGTGCGCGGCGGGATAGGGCTTGTAATATGCGAGGGGATAGCCCAAAAGGCAAAGAGCGTGCTGAAGAACACAAAGGCGGTCGAGCTGGACTGGAGATGGCTAAACAGCATAATCAAAGTTAGACAAGGGATCTACAAGCAAAGGATGACAACAAAGGACAAGCCAACACATACCTTCCTCCAGGAGCTTGTGGCAGGGCGGCCTGTTTTAGCATATCCTGGCAAGAACGGCAGCTTCAGGCTCAGGTACGGCAGATCAAGGACTGACCGGAATAGCTGCAAAGGGATTCAGCCCGGCCACCATGCTCATACTTGGCGAGTTCATAGCCTGCGGAACACAACTCAGGATAGAAAAGCCGGGAAAGGGATGCGTTGCCGCACCTGTTGACACTATCGAGGGGCCATTTGTAAAGCTTGACACCGGCGAGGCACTGAGGGTAAATGACATCGAGAAGGCAAAGGCGCTCAACGAGCAAGATAGTGAAAATAATAGCAGTAGGCGACATACTTGTCACATACGGGGACTTCAAGAAGTCAAACACACCACTGCAGCCAACCAGCTATGTTGAGGAATACTGGGAGGAGCAGCTAAAGGCTGCAGGATATGACTGGAGAGATACGAAGAGGATTAGCATTCAAAGAGGCATTTGATCTATCCAAAGAAAACAAGGTGCCGATGCATCCTCTCTACATCTACGATTACACCGACATAACAATCAGGGAACTTACCGAGCTTTCAGATGTTACTATCAGCCGTGCAAATAGAAAAAACAGGAGATGGGATATTTGATGTGCGCTCAATGAAGCTACCAAAGACAAGCAACAGTATTTCGATTACCGATGTCCTGGAGAGACTGTGCATACCTCACAAGGAGGACAGAGTCATCGCTCACAATAGAGGATGACAATGCGCAGAGCCTTCTTGCGACTCTTGGTTTGCTAGAAGAAACAAAATTGAAGCTAGATAAAAAAATACAACATGTGGAGGCAAACACAGCTCTTGAAGCGATAAATTTGGTCTCTCCCTTCAAGGTAATGAAAAGGGCCACAAGGATAGGCGGAAGAATAGGCAGGCCTGAAAAGGCAAAGGAGCGACTTATGAAGCCGGCACCAAACGTACTCTTCCCGATAGGCGAATACGGCGGCAAGGAAAGGAGCATATTCAAGGCGTACAACAACGAGAAAAGGAAATTCGGGAACTCTGGGATAAGCGTTGAGATAGTAAAGTACAGATGCAGCCGAGGCAAGGAACTAGTTATTTGCCATATTGCAAAAAGCATGACTCTTTCGCCGCTCTGGAAAGGGTGTGCAGCAGCTGCGGCAGGATCTCAAGGCGAGATATGTCCTGACTGCGGGGGCAAGGCATATGCAAAGGAGCAGCGCGCGATAAACATAAATGAGCTAATAACTGATGCACTAAAGGATCTGGACATTCGCGATAAGCAAGAACCTAAAGGGCGTGAAAGGGCTATCAAACAGGGACAAGGTTTGCGAGGCTATAGAAAAAGGAATACTTAGGGCAAATTACAACGTCCATATATTCAAGGACGGCACCTCAAGATTTGATGCAACTGACATGCCAATGACACATTTCTACCCCAAGGAGATGGGGTCGGCGTGCAGAAGCTAAGGGAGCTGGGATACGACAAGGATTATTACGGCAATATCTGAAAGCCCCGAGCAGCTGGTTGAGATAAGCCCCAGGACGTGATAATAAACAGGGAAGGTGCAGAGTTCATGGTCAATATAACAAAGTTCATCGACCAGCTGCTTGTGAAGTTCTACGAGCTGGAAAGCCGTTCTACAACATAAACAATAGAGGAGCTTGTGGGCCATAATGTGATAACTCTATCGCCGCATACAAGCGCAGGGGTGCTGGGCAGGATAGTAGGATTCACTGATGCGACGTAGGCTTTGCGCATCCGTATGTAATATCTGCAAGAAGAAGGAACTGCGACGGTGACGAGGACACCACAATGCTGCTGCTTGACGCACTGATAAACTTCTCAAGGAGCTATCTTCCGATCACAATAGGCGGCACAATGGATGCGCCACTAATACTCACGATAAAGGTGGACGTAGCGGAGATAGACGATGAAGTCCACGAGATGGAGGTAATAGAAAAATACGGCCTGGAGTTCTACGAAAAGACATTCCAGTATCTGCCACCTGGAGAGGTTTAAGTTGAGATAGTGAAAAACAGGCTCGCAAGCAAGGAGGAATTTGAGAACCTAAGATTCACTCACTTAAGCGGAATAAACTCAATAAACGAGTCACCCCACAAGAGCATGTACACCAAGCTAAACAGCATGGTGGAGAAGATAGAGGCGCAGTTCAGGCTGATGGACATGCTTTGCAGCGTCGACAAGCCAGACACCGCAAAAAGACTGATACTAAGCCACTTCATACCAGACCTTATAGGCAACATGCATTCATTCTCAAGGCAGAGCTTCAGGTGCGTCGCATGCAACGCGAAGTACAGAAGGGTTCCGCTTGTGGGCAGATGCACAAGATGCAAGGGCAAGCTTGTACTTACAATATCAAAGGGCAGCATAGAGAAATACCTTGAAATGGCGATAGACCTTGCGAACAGGTACAACCTCGAGCCCTACATAAAGCAGAGGCTGATTCTGATAAAGGAAGAGATAAACAACGTCTTCGGAGGCACTGCGGATGCAGCGCCCACAAAGCAGTTCAATCTGGCAAAGTTCATGTAGATAATTTACCTTTCGCATACTTGTATACATTATGCATTTTCTTTATTGCCCATATTGTTAGCAAAGTTGCGGCAACTCCGGCAAATTCACCAATTATCAAATATGTTGCCCGCTCACCATCTCCTACTGCTTGCAAATGCGCGTGTAGCGTGTGCATATTTCTTCCATGCGATAACATTAGGTTTGCAGTGTTCTTCACGATCGGAGAAGTGAAAAATGCGGTGATCGGATTGGAATCGCTTAGTGCCACATTGGGTACTATGTACTTGTCCAGATATGGCACTACCTTATATGATGCAACAAATGCGCCATAAACAACTGCTATATTCTTCACAATTTTAATAGGCCCTGATGTACTTCTTACAGCCGCGCCAGCCATTTCTTTTCCAAAGAAACCGACAACTCCTGCGTTCCCCTGCACACTATCAACTGCCCCTGATCCGACTCTGCGCAGTAATCCACTTTTCGATTTAGTTATAGTGCTGCTCATTTTATCACTCCTTACTTAATACCGAACTCAATTAGATTTCTTTGAGTGACTTTCTGTAAGCACTCTTTGCAGCCTACCTACTGCTTTAAGGTCTGCTCTCTCATTTTCCTGCACTCTAAGCTTCACAACAACAACTTTCGCTGCTAGCTTATAGTCCATTTTTGGTATGTGTGTAGTACTTGCCATTTTATCACACTATTATTATGAATTTTATAATATTTATACCTCCCACCAATGCACGTCAATCATCGTTTATTTGTTCATATGCCCAATTCTTTGCTGAGGGTTTTCAGCTGCAACGTGTTGAGTAATCTATCTTTTGTGAGCCATCCTCTCCTTGCCGTTCCCACCCCATACTTGAGGAAACCGAAATGCGAAGTCCTGTGTGCGTCAGTGCCCATGCAGAATTTTATCTTGTACTTGGAGGCTTTCATAATATTGGTGTCGCCCAGATCCAGTCTGTTTGGAAAGGAATTTATCTCAAGTGCTATCTTATTCTGCTCCGCAGATTCGAACATCTTTTCCACATCAACAGGATAAGGATCCCTGACATTTAGTTCCCGTCCTGTTGGGTGGGCGAATCCCCTCAAAAGCCCTGTCTCAAAGGCCTTTGTAATTCGCTTTGTCATCTCTGCTTCGCTCATCTTGAAATAAGAATGCACAGCACCCAATGGCCAATCCATCGACTTGAGGCAATCCTTTGAAAGGTCAAGGGAACCATCCTTCAATATGTCCACCTCTGCGCCTTTGAGTATTTTTATCTTGCCATCAAGTGCTTCGTTTAGATTGTCAACTTTTTTGAAGAATTTCTCGAACTGCTTCTCATTCATGCCCCTTGCAATTCCCAGGCTCTGGGTGTGGTTTGTTGTTGCAAAATATTCATGCCCCATCTTTATTGCCGCATCAGCCATCTCCTCTATGCTGTTTGCCCCATCTGTGTCATTGGTATGTGTGTGCATGTCCCCTCTAATGTCGGTTAGCTCTACAAGAGTAGGTATCCTGCGCTCCTGGGCAAGTTTCACCTCCCCTCTTGCCTCTCGCATCTCCGGTGGCATGTATTGCATGCCCAGTTTCTCGTAGATCGCTCCCTCGTCTTTTGTTGGGATTATCTTTCCCTTTTTATCGAACAACCCATACTCATTCAATTTGTAACCTTTGTTGACTGATATTGTCCTGACCTGGACGTTGTGATCCCTGCTGCCTGTGAAATACTGCAGTGCTGCGCCGAAGCTATCAGGGGTTATCACTCTCAAATCGCAGCCCAATCCTATTTTCAGCCAGACACTTGTTTTTGTCGGGCCTGCAACAGTGGTGCTTGCCACCTCTGAGACTTTGGAAAAGAATTCCATTACCTCCTTGCCCCTGTCTGAAAGCGCCAGTATGTCTATGTCCCCTACTGTCTCTCTCATCCTTCTTGAGGAGCCCGCAATAACCGCCTTCTCAACAAGTCCGCTCTCCACAAGTTTTTTTACTATTGATTCAGCAACCGGCAATGCATCTCCGAGAAGTATCCTTCCCTTGCTTGTCTCAAGAAGCACAAGCCCCTTTGATATAAGCTCCTCGCTCTTTTCGCCGAAGCCCTCCAGTTTGCTTATCTGGTGTCTCTCTATTGCTTTTCTAAGGTCGGCCACATTCTTGACTCCCAACTTCCTGTAAAGTGCTATTGCCTTCTTTGCTCCAAGGCCCTGTATGCTGGTGAGCGCCTTCATGTCTATTGGGTATCTCTTCTTTAGGTAATCGTATTTTTCCATTTTGCCCTTCTTTATGTATTCCTCTATCGAGGCTGAGATCCCTTTCCCCACCCCTGGCAGCTTCATAAGGCCCTCGCGCCCCTCCCTCTTGTAGATGTCCTCTACATCTTCCTGGAGGGTTCCTATGGTCAGTGAGGCCTTCTGGTAGGCTCGCACCTCGAACTTGGAGCTTGGCGTATCCTCCAGGCTGAGCATTGATGCAATTTCTGCAAGCATGTCTGCTATTACCTTGTTGTCCATTAGAGCACCTGCTATACTTAGAAGGAAGTAAAATGATAAAAACCAATGGTAGCCATTTAGGAAAAGAGCATTCAGCACGGTAAGGGGTTAAAAACCCAATTACTATTACCTATAGCTTTCTGTTATTGATAAAGGTCCACTGAAGTTCTTGTTTTGAACAAACAGCCTGATATCAAAGTAAGACTGCGAGGAAGCTGGCATCTGCAGCGGCAAAGATGGTACCACAGAGACAACCTCGAATCCTGGAGTTGTGGTGTAGATGTCTGTTATGGTCTCTGCGCATCCCGCATCTGTAAATGTTATGTTCATGAGGAAAGTGCTATTTGTAAGGTATCTGTGATAATTTACAACCTGTGACTTACTCTCAACATCACATGTTACATCCCCCTTCACTGGCGGACCGGAATAGTTCAGAGTAAGGTCAATGTTATCTATCGATACTCTATAAGGAACTGGGAGGGCTGGCACGGTGGTAGTGACCAGTATTGTTGAGGTACTGCCTGCTGCAGAGTTTGTCGGTACGAATATCGTATTACTTCCTTTGCTAATCGTTGTTGTGGGCTTGTTTGAGGGATGTGCCGCAAGAATTCCGCTTGCGCTCACACCGTATCCAACTACTGCTATTATGAGCAATAATACCAAAACCGGAATTATCTTTGTAAGTATCTGCTGTTTTTCCTTTATCTGATATTTTACCACTTTTTCATTTTTTTCATCAAGGAAGAAATCGGCCTCAAACTGTTTTCCCTGCATCACAAGAGTAAGCCAGTACCTGTCATCAGCCCACATCTCATAGTATGGTATATCTGTAAGATTGAACCATTTTAATTCTCCCTCCACATTCGGTTTTGGGTCGCCCGTTGCTGTTTTTGTTGAGAATACGTGCAATCTGTAGCTGAAATCCGTCTTTCCATTAAGCGCAAGTCTTACGGTTCCGTGGCTGGTCACTTTATTGCTGTACAGCCCTGTTTGCTGGTATAAATATTTCATCGCCGCCTTTGCTGGGGTCTCGCCCTGCACTATCTCCCCTCCTGGTGCGTTCCATTTGTCCTTGTTCACACCCTCGGTTGACTTTATTAAAAGTAAGGTTCCGTTTTTGAACACTTGGCAGACTGCCAACTCCTTTACAGGCACATTTATCACGTATAATTTGCTGTTGGAGGAGATATATAAGCCTTTCCGATACCTATAATAAGATATCTTATTTTCAGTACACGAACCAATTTGATTATGATGGCAGAAGCGCAAGACTATTATTTTTATAATACCCATAAATATGATGGAAATGACAGGAGCATCTGAGGCCCAGAATGAACGAGAGAGAAGGCTCAACCAGATCTATCTTGCCATAATCTCCCGCTACAAGGACTACATAGAGGAGAAGGAGGGCCTCTCTGTTGCGGAACTTCCGACTCTAGTGATGCCAAGCGAGCAAAGGGTCGCATCTAAAGTGGATGAAATCAAGGCATCTTCCCTTAACTATTCCTACGATGATAACTTTTACTCTGCAAGCGTTGATGCATACAATTTTGTCAGGATGGAAATAGAGGATACAATTCTGCCCCTGCAGTTCTGGCTCACTCCTGAAGAAACTCTTGAATTCATGATGGGCGATTCGATGGACAAGAACATACTGCTCTGCAGCCTGCTGATAAAACTGGGAAACCCTTCCGCAAAGGTGTTTGTTAAGATGCCAGAGAGCACAAGAAAGGTTTTTGTCTACTATGAATTCAAGGATAAATTCTATCTTATGGATCTGGAAAATAATGTACAGGAGTTCGAAAACAGAGGGCTCATGCTAAAGAGGCTTGACATTCAAGGGGAAACTATCGCATACGAATTCAACAACCAGATGTATGCCGACATAAACTAAGAATTAGAATTCTTCTTCCTAAGCTTTCTTCGTATCTTTCTCAGTCTCTTTAATTTCTGCAGCCTCCTGTAGGCTTTTCCTATCCTTTTGGTGGATCTTTTAACCTTTATCTGCGGCATCATTTCACCTAAACTACTTTTATTTGATTTGATTTACCATTATAAGAACCTTTCTTAAGGCTTATCTCCAGGATGCCGTTATTGTATCTTGCCTTTGATTCTGCGGGATCGACCTCGTCGGGCAGTATAAGGCGTCTATCGTAATTATTTTTTCCATCCATTGCTGATATGATTAGTTTCACGCTATCCAAAGAAACCTTTATGCTCTCTCTTGCAATGCCTGGCATTTCCATGATGACCACTATTTCCTCAGGATGCTCGATCATGTCGATCAGTGGTTCATTCTTACGGCCTGGTATAAGTTTTTCACCCATCTGTGGGTTTTCCTTACTCCTCTCAACAATGGAGATTCCATTCTGGTCAACTTTTATGTTGAAACCATAAACTGCCGATTTCTCATTCTGCGGGACATCATTGTTTGAGATGCTAGCCGCCATCATCTCCTTGACCAGTCTGTTTATTATGGTGTTTACGTCGTCTATGTTGTTGAAATCAAGGCTACCTTCCTCCTTTTTCTTCGCCATCCTAATCCCTATCTCTTATCTTGGTTAAGCTTTATAAACGTTTTCTATAAATAATCAGAGCCAGCCGCCCATTCTCTTCTGTCTTGATTCTGTCTTTGTTTTTGCCATTCGTTCTATCAATTTTGTCATTCGCTCCTGCGAAAAGTCATGCTTTTTGCACATAAAATCCAGCAGGCCATCCTTGTCATATCTCTTGCTAAGCAGCAAGTTAACATCCTCTTCATCTATTTCTTTTATCTCGGGATTGAGAAAAAGATCCTCAACTTCTTGTATGTCAAGTTCGAAAATTGCATCAAATTTCTCCTTCACCTGGTTTTTTACATCCTCTATGCTTTTGGAGGCCTTTGCTATCTTCAAGGCGGTCTTCGGGCCGACTCCCTTTATTCCCTCGTCAAAATCTGTGCCAAGCAGTATTCCGACCCATACCAGTTGCCTGTGGCTCAAATCAAGCAGCTTTAGCGTATCCTCAAAGCTGGCTATCTCCGGCTCAACATTCACATACACATTCTTTCTTGGGAGTTTTCTCTTCCCGCTGAAAGTGAGATTTCTTACCACATATTTTGAGCCGAAAAGAAGCGTGTCATAATCCTGGCTTGCCGCGGCATATACTAGTCCCTTCTTCGACATCCAGCTCGCCTGCGCCTCTCCCTCGCCGGGCGCGTTCATGTAGCCTACTCCCATCAGGTTAAGCAATTCCTTTGAGCTCTCTATTATGTTTTTGTCTATCCTTGTGCTCGCCTGGGCAAAAGTGCGCATCGCCTCGATATCGCCCGTTTCCTTCGCCTGCTGCCAGGCCTTGTGGGCATCCTCGCGCCTTTTTATCCTTGCCATGTTTGTCTTGTCCTTGAGCACTGAGGGCACCCCATCAAATACATATATCGGCTTTATGCCGTATTCCAATAGCTCTGTTGTTCTGTAAAATATGCCTGAGAGATGGCTGGTAACATTGCCGTGCGTGTCCATAAGAGGCGTGCCATCAGGCTGCCTTATTATAGAAAGGAACTGGTAGAGCACATTGAATGCGTCTATTGCTATTGTTCTGCCAGTTAGTTCCTCAAATTTCAACTTCCTTTTTGAAATCAGCTTGCTAAGATCTACTGCCATGAAATGCACTACTTGTTATTTCTCCCTACAAATTCTCCCAGTGTGGCTCCCTCACCCTGGCCTGAACGGTTTAGGCTGCCCTCCTGCATTTGTGCCGATGTCTCGGCAAGCCTTATTCCCAGCGCCTTCTCAAGTTTTTTCGTCAATTCAACAGAGGGCATTGTTCTCTGCTGCTCCACCCTTAGAAGTAGGGTCTCCTTCTCGCTTATCATCTCCGCCAGGACCTTGATAGGAATTTTCATTGACTCGCGAGCCGCATGTATCACACTACCGTAATTTTCAATTAGTTGCGGTATCTCCTTCTTTGCCTCTTTCATGGGCAGGCCTGGCCTTTTGGGCTGCTCCACCACTTTTGATATTATCTTCTTTCCCTGCGCGCACTTTGTGCACACCCTAAGCTCCACCTCGTCAACATTCACTATATAGACATCCTTCATTTTTGAGCCGCACAGTTCACATTCTTCCATTAAACCACCACTATAATTTATCCTATGCAAACTTAAAAACACTTCCCTTGAAAAACACCACCCTAAGGAAATCAAATACCAAAAGAATACTCTAATACAGAGTTTCTATGCCTGTAAAAAGTTAACTATATATATTACTAACCCTCTTAATCTAACTTATGCAAAAAGGCCTTTGCCTAAGGGAAGGGCGCAGGAAGGATTAATGAGGCTTGGCATGCATTATTGGGTTTGGTGGATGCTCTGATGGAACAACATTCTGGCCATTTTTATGGAAGCCATGGCAAGGGTCAAAGCGCAATCGAATACCTTACGACCTATGCATGGGCGCTAGTTATAGTTGCGATTGTAATCGTAATAATATTTGTTTATCTCTCTCTCCCCTCCCAGATTGTGCCTGCTAGCTGTAGTTTTACTGATGGATTCCATTGCAGTGACGTACTGGCAGGTACAAACACGCTTAATCAGCAGAGTGCTGTGGCATTAATACTTACAAACTCCCAGCAGGCCCCGTTGAAAAATCCAATCATCTATCTTGACATAAACAACAAAAATACAACACCGGTACCCTGCGCTGCAAGTGTACTGCAGCCTGGCAATTCAACGCTGTGCATTACAACTCTTCCCGCCTACTCACAGCTAGGTTCACTCGTATCAGGAATGGCGTATGTTAATGCTACATACTGCGGACTTGAGGGGGGCAGCTATTCTTCCGCCTTTAGCTGCGCTAATGGCGTTCGGCAGAGCTATGTTGGCACTTTCACGGCACACGCGCAGCAAGCCCTCACTCAAAGCGCAGCGATAATGGTAAGTTCATCTGCGCCAAACTATGGTCCTTCTAACGTCCCTAACAGCATAGTAAGCACCACCTTGTTTATCTTCGGATACCCATTGGTTGGTGTTAAGGTAAATTTCACCCTTAATAACAGCAATTCAGTGCTCTCCAGCGGGACGGTGCTGACAAACAACATGGGTGCGGCACAAAGCACAGTTAGCGACCCGTCCAACACCGCTCAAAAGATTAATATAGCCGCCTCCTCTTATGGCCTTACCGGCAATGCTATTGTAGCATTCAATTGAAGGCAAGCCAAAAGGCTATATAAGTTCTCTCAAATATATAAAGAACTGTTTACGACGCTGGTCTAATGGATAAGAGGAACTCGGAGGTAATTATTGGTGCGCTTATAGTCATTTCCCTGATTATTTTATATTCACTGTATTATCTAAATTCGGTCAATGTAATAGTACGTGCAGTTCTTGCATTCGCCCTACTTATCGCGGTAGGCTCTTTCATAAGGCGGCATCTCTCGCTTAGCGGCGGATACGGCTTCTATATGATGGGCAGCAAAAAGGGTCTTGCCACAATAGATCACATCTCAAAGAAATACAGGAAATTCTGGGAGGTCATGGCTGTATGGGGCTTGACACTTGGATTTGGGATTCTCACTTACCCGTTGGTTAAAGGCAGGATAGACAAGCGAGTTTACCTCTTCGGTTTAATTTCTATTATACTGATAAGCTTTTTCGTTCTGCCATACATTGCAAATTCCTTCCAATTCATAAATCTGCCGCAACTGCAGAATGCAATATCCGCGAACCAAGCACAACCCCATTATACTATTCTGACCTATGCCACATACGGTATAACTGTATTTGCTGGATTCTCGGGATCGATATTCTTATCATTGTTCATCAACACCGAATCAATACTATACAGCATCATACAATACCTGACAAACCCTGCACTCGGTGCCGCCGCATCAGGAATAACCAGCCAGATACCTGGAGTAGCTCCTGTAATACCTGGAATTGACATTCCGCTTATAGCAGGAATAATCTCATTGGCACTACTACTGATAGTGCATGAATTCTCGCACGGCATACTATCAAGAATATCAAAGATAAAATTGAAATCTATAGGCCTTCTGGTATTTGGTTTCATACCTATTGGCGGATATGTGGAACCAGACGAGGAACAGATAAAAAAACTGGACAGCGAAAAGCAGACAAACATCTTCTCTGCAGGCATAGGCGCCAATTTCCTTGCCATGATGTTTTTCTTTGTCCTTGTTGCAATTTTCATAATGTTCGTGCTTCCATCAGCGTATCCTTACAATATTGTTGTTACTCAGACACTGCCTAACTATCCTGCAAACGGCGTTTTGCATAAGGGAATGCATATATTGAAATGGAACAATTACACGATATCCAACATATCTGCCCTTACTGTTGCTGCAGCTAATGACAAACCAAACCAGACAGTTGTGGTAACCACAAATGATGGTGTTTACTCTTTCAAGACTGTTGCCTCGCCAAGCAATTCCTCAAAGGGCATAATAGGAGTTTCACTGGCATACCAGCCCTCAATAGTGACCCCGTATGCAAAGCTGGTCTACTTCCTTTATACTGTCTTCTCCCTCTCACTGCTGCTCAATTTCCTTGTGGCTGTAGTTAATCTGCTTCCAATTCCAGGATTTGATGGCTATCGCATATACACAACCAACATAAAAAGACACCGCATTGTCAATGCACTAGCCGGCCTTATAATAATTATGATAATAATTAACGTTCTTCCCTGGTTCTTCTATCTCTGACCCATACTTCCAACAAAAGAATTAAATATGATTAGTGTGATTTGATTATTATGGCACAAAAACAGGAAAAGCTGAACAGAACCGAAGTTAGCCGTTTTATAGAAATATTAAACGGAATTGATAGCATTAAACAAAAGCATGTTCTAAATTCCATGTTATTCGATCGTAAATTAATCTCTCAGATCCCTGTAGAAACTTTAGAACATTTAGCTACCAGCAATAATGAAAAGATAAGAGATCTAACTCTTATGAATAGTTTAATTGTAGAAAGACTCCCAAAAGATTTTCTTGTGGAGTTCGTTACTAAACTACCAGTAGCTGATCGCACCTCTATATTAAAACAGGAAAGCATAACTAAAAAATTCTCCGATGGAGAGCTATTTAAATTTGTTAGGGAAGCTGTAGAACTATCAGAATCTGAAAAAGATCTCTATTGTGCGGCACCATTAGCCGATAACTCCGATATAATGGAGAGGTTACCCCTCCAAACTGCAGCCAAATTAAAAATAATCAAAGAAAATTACGATGCAGAAAATGAAGAACTTCACAGAAGATTCGATGAAGCTGATGCTGTGGAATTAGGGAAAATAGCAGAGGACGAAGAAATAAAAGAAAAGAAGAAAATAAATTAACAACTTATTTTTATTTACTTTCACCTATCCTTTTCAAAACAAGTTCATGCAGCTTTTGGAGATGTGCGTGCCTCTCCCTCATCTGTATCGAATCGGCATGCCCGAAAGTGAGCATCGAATGGGCGAATGGAGATGGCACTGCTGTTTTTATTATTTTGTATTTGACATCTCCTTTAGCAAGCCTTGATACAAGCGCGCTAGTTCTTGGAAGGTCCATCGTCTCATTGAATATCTCCCTGTATGTCTCCTTTATTACAGGAAAATCGGGATCTATCTCCTCTGCTGTTTTGAATATGAGCTGTGAGTTTATCTGCTGTTTTGCTACCGATATCTTATAGCCCTGATAATTCTTGAGTATCATGAAGCTTCTGGCTGCCACATGCCTGAATTTTCTTCGCATTAGTTCTGTGCTGCGTATGTTTTTCTTGAGCATTTGAAGAAGTCCTGTAGATGAGATGTCGCTTATTATATCTTTCATTGTTCTAGCTGTTATCTCAAGTGGCTCCTCTGTGCTAAAAATGAAACCGTTGTCATTTATAGAGATATTTACATCTACATCAAACATCTCCGCAATCTCTATTGCGATAGCCCTTGATAGCGTGTCATTGATCCTTCTCCCAAAAAGGGAATGAAATATTATGTAATTGCCATCCTCCTTTGCCTCTCTTGTTATTTCTATCAAAAGAAGCCTGTTTGTTGGGATCTCGTCAGCAAAGAGCAGCTGCTCAAGGAAATAATTGAAGATCAAGTGCTTTGAGTTGTCATCTATAGGCAATGCTGAAATATAACTGTCTATGTTTTGCGGTATTTCTACTTTTTTGCTGAACTTTGTTATTTTCTTCTTTTCCGCATATTCTCTGAGCATCTTTGACAGGTTTCCCCTGAATTCTCCTATATCATTTGCAAGCTCGTAGCTAAGCGGCAACTGTTCTGAAAACCATGGCGGTATTGTGGGCGTATTTGTTTGTGCAATCGTAACGTAGGCTTTCATACCATTTGCATATGCGAATTCGTATAATCGGCCACCAAGTGAAAAGATGTCTCCTTTCTTTAGTTTTGTGAGAAATTCCTCCTCTATATTGCCTATCCATTTCTTGTTTGAATCAAATACGCGTACTGTCACCTCATCAGGTATTGTGCCAAGGTTTAGCATATAGGTTGCTTTTGCAAGCTTTCCTCTCTTTCCAAATGTGCCCTCCTTTTCATCATACCATATCTTTGCGTATACCTTTCTGCTTTCAAGTTCTACATAATTGCCAGCAAGATAGTTGATTAGGTAATCAAAATCGCCCCTTTCCAGATCATGGTAGGCGTATGCTCTTTTCACCACTTCGTATGCCTCACCGACCTCCCATTTCTTAGTAAGGGACATGCCAATTATGTGCTGCGCAAGCACGTCAAGTGCATTCTTCGGCACCACAAACGAGTCAAGCCGTCTTTTTATTACCGAATCAAGCATTATCGCGCATTCTATAAGATCATCACGATTGAGAACTATCATCTCCCCCTTTGCGGTTGCCTTGTAGGAATGGCCGGCCCGGCCTATCCTTTGGACTGCGCGCGTAACGCTCTTTGGTGATCCAAGCTGAACTACCGTATCTATAGCACCTATGTCAACTCCAAGCTCGAGGCTTGTAGAAGATACCACACATTTAAGGGAGCCCTTTTTCAGCAGTTCTTCCACCTCAAATCTTGATTCTCTTGAAAGTGAACCGTGATGGGCCGCAATATCCTCCCCATATCCGAATCTTCTTTTCAAATTGAATACAACACGCTCAGTTCCGCTTCTTGTGTTTGTGAATATTAATGTTGATTTGCCGGATTTTATTATTCTGTCAAGTTCTTTGTACATTGCTGTGTCTATCTCATCATCTGTTGCGTATATCATGTCCTCTACCGGGCTCATTGCCTTCACCTCCAGTTTCTTGCTCCATGAGGCATCTACAACAATGCAGTCGTTTTCCTTGCCGTTGTTGTAGCCGACCAGGAATTTTGCAGCCTCGTCAAGTGGGTAGAGCGTGGCGCCAAGACCTATTCTTGTTGTCTGGTGACCTATTATCTCCTCAAGTCTTGCTACTGAAAGGGAAAGATGGACACCCCGCTTGTTGTTTGCCAGCTCGTGTATCTCATCAATGATTATGAACTCTGCATCTTTTAGGTTCTCAACGAATTTTTCCGAGTTGATTAATATTGCAAGGCTTTCCGGAGTGGTGACAAGAATGTTTGGAGGCTTGAGCAGCATCTTGTGCCTGTCCTGCTGGCTTGTGTCACCCGTTCTAACGCCTATCGTGACCTGCCTTATATTCTCTTTTATTATCTTGACTCCCTTTTCTTTTTTTATTATATCGTATATTTCATCCAATGGTTTTATCAGGTTGTTGTATATATCGTTGTTTAAAGCTCTGAGCGGTGAAACGTATATACAATATACTTTCTCCTCCAATTTGCCTGCAAGACTGTAATCAAAAAGCCTGCTTATTATAGAAACAAACCCTGACATTGTCTTTCCGCTTCCAGTCGGCGCGGTGATAAGAACATTCTTGCGTTCGCTTATCAGTTTGAAGGAGAATTTCTGTGGAGGTGTAAGTCCTTCGAAGTTCTTTGTAAACCATTTGCTTACGTAGCCATTGAGCATTGCTAGGCTCTCCCTGTCATCAAAGGGCTTATCCATGTAAGTTATCATATCATCGCACTGGCTCAGGCTTGCTGCTCTTTGCCCTTGAATTCATCGCGCATCTTCATCTGCCTGCGCTTTTTGTTGTAGCCCAGCGAGAAGTTGTGGGTCGCGTCCCTAATCCTTCCTAATCAGCAGCATCATCTTGCTGTTGTTGTCAAATCTTCTTGGGATGCTCTCATCAGGCAGATATATCTCCTCAAGCTTTTTGGCAAGCCCGATTATCGGGATGGCAAGACCAAGCGAACTAAGGGATTTCTTGCGGAGTTCAGCTGCTCTGCTCCGCCGTCAATTAGGATCAGATCAGGCATTTTCGCACCTTCGTCTAATAGCCGCTTGTATCTTCTGTATACTACCTCCCTCATGCTTGCAAAATCGTCTGCGCTATTCACTGTTTTCATTCTGAACTTCCTGTAGCCGCTCTTGTCCGGCTTTGCATTCACAAATCTCACCATCCCGGATACTATATGCTCATCGCCTGTGTTTGAGATATCAAAGGACTCTATGACAAATGGCAGTGTAGGGAGGTTCAGCGCATTCTGCAGATCGACAAGCGCGCTGTCCTGCTCCATGTTCACCTCTATGTTCTTGTTCGCAAGTTCGATCAGCTCGCGCTTCTCTCCCTTTAGCGGCACGGTGAGTGCTGACTGCGGCTCCCCTTGAGGCTTGCAAAGAATGCCTCAAGCGCGGCTTTCTCCTCCTCGTCTGCCCAGCATTCCTTGTTTAGGATTATCTCGCGCGGGATCTGGTTTGAGGAATAGAATGCGCGCAAGAAATTCCTGCTCAAAGTTCTCCTGGTACTCGATCTCGAAATCCTTCTTGCCCAAAAGCACCCCTCTTCGTATGCCCATCTGCACGACAATGCACCTTTTCCCCGACCTTTTTGAATGCCACAATGTCCTGGTCATAGTTTTTCTCATGATCGACAATCTGCTTCTTGGACAGCATGTTGATGCTGGATAGCTGGTTTCTGAATTCAAGCGCCTGCTCGTATTTCCCTCCTTTGATGCCTCATTCATCTGGCTAGTAAGCATCTCAACCGTCTGCTCTATATCCGCCCTTCAAAAAGACTCTTGCATTCTCCACCTGCTTTTGGTACTCCTCCTCATTTACTTTTCCGATGCATGGTGCAGTGCAGATCCCGATATGGTAGTTTAGGCATGCCCTATTTGGCAGGGTCCTGCATGTTCTTAGCTTGAATATGTCGACAACCAACTTCTGCAGCTCCCTTCTTCTTGTGCCGTCAGTATATGGGCCGAAGGATTCCAATTTGTGGACCGGTCTTTCTGCTGCTTAAAACCCTTGGGAACTTGTTCCTTTGTAAGTGCGATATATGCAAATGTCTTTGCATCCTTCAGGTTGATGTTGTACTTTGGGGAGTACTGCTTGATTAGCTTGTTTTCAAGCAGAAGCGCCTCCACCTCGGTTCTAACGACTATCCAGTCGATTTTGCGTATCTTTGGAGACCAGATGCCTTGTTTTTATTGCAAGCCTGTTCAGGATTTGAAAAATAGTTGCTGACCCTGTTCCTCAGGTTCTTTGCCTTTCCGCAGTACAGAACAGTTTCCTCCTCGTCCTTGAATAGGTAAACTCCCGGATCGGTGCGGCACAAGCTGGCCGTTCGAAATCATGATTGTTTTTTATTTCCATCATATGCTCTACCCTGCTTCAAGCTACGCTTTAGGAACTTGCCGGTATATGATGCTTTTATCTGTGACTATCTCCTCTGGCGTTCCCTTTGCAACTATCTCTGCCCCCCGCCATCCCGCCCTCAGGGCCCAGATCAATTACATAATCGCAGCTCTTCACCACATCAAGGTTGTGCTCTATGACAAATACGGTGTTTCCCTTTTCCACCAGGTTGTTTAGCACCCCTATCAGCTTCTTTGTGTCATCAAAATGAAGTCCTGTTGTCGGCTCGTCTAGCATGTAGACCACATGGCCCTGCTTGTTCTTGCTTAGTTCCCTTGCGATCTTTATCCTCTGGCTCTCCCCTCCTGAGAGTGTCGTTGCGCTCTGCCCAAGCTTTATGTATCCAAGGCCAACATCAACCAGGGTCTTTAGTTTTCTTGCAATAGGGGGTATGTTCTCGAAGAACGCGTTTGCCTCCTCCACCTCCATGTTGAGCACCTCGGAGATGTTCTTCCCCTTGTACAATATCCCAAGCGTTTCCTTGTTGTATCTCTTGCCATGGCACTCGCTGCATTCGACATACACATCAGGCAGAAAGTTCATCTCTATCTTCAGAACTCCGTCTCCCTGGCAGGTCTCGCACCTTCCGCCCTTTGACGTTGAATGAGAATCTCCCTCCTGATATCCCCTCACCTGCGCCTCCCTTGTTGATGCAAAGAGCTTCCTTATCTCATCAAAGAGCTTTGTGTATGTTGCAGGATTGCTTCTTGGAGTTCTTCCTATCGGATCCTGGTCTATCACAATCACATTCTGCACAATCTTTGGAACATCAAATGATGCGTATGCCCCGATCTTGTCTGTCTGCTCCCCGAATTTTTTCTTTAGAAGCGGCATTACCGTCTGGTTCATAAGGGTGCTCTTTCCGGAGCCTGAAACGCCTGTTATCCCGCATAGAACGCCAAGCGGCAGCTGCGCAGTTAGATTCTTTAGGTTGTTTTCCTTTGCGCCTGTTATTCTGATGTAATCAATTGGTTTTCTCCTCACTTTTGGAATCTCTATCTTCAAGCTCGCCTAGACAGATATCTGCCAGTTAGGCTCTTCTTGTTATGTCATTATCTCCTTTGGAGTTCCCTGCGCAATTATGTGTCCGCCATGCACGCCTGCCCCTGGGCCTATGTCCACAATATAATCTGCCGCCAGAATCGTGTCAAGATCATGCTCGACAACTATCAATGTATTTCCAATGTCGCGAAGCCTCTGCAGAGTCTTGATTAGTTTCTCATTGTCCCTTTGGTGAAGCCCTATGCTTGGCTCGTCTAGGATGTAGAGCACGCCCATCAGGTTGCTTCCTATCTGCGTTGCAAGCCTTATCCGCTGCGCCTCCCCTCCCGATAGGGTCCTTGCGCTTCTTGAAAGAGACAGATATCCAAGCCCCACATTCTTCAGGAATCCGAGCCTCTCGTTGATCTCCTTTGAGCACCTGGGTTGCGATTGCAAGCTCCTTTTCCGGAAGCTTTGATGGCAGGCTGCCAAAGAACTCGACCGACTGGTCGATGCTAAGGTCAGTTGCATCTATTATGCTCTTTCCCTCTATCTTTACTGCAAGAACAACCGGCTGCAGCCTCTTGCCCATGCAGACCTTGCATGGCTCTGCCTTCATGAATTTTTCTATCTCTTCCTTTCTCCATTCGCTCTTTGTCTCGCGATAAAGCCTCATTGTCTGCGGTATTACTCCCTCAAATCCCCTGTCCATCCTCATCGAGCTCCCAGTATGCCACCTGCTCCGGATATCGGCTCCTTGTCTCCGTAGAGCAAGTACGTCCAGCTGCTTTGCGTTGTAATGTTCTGAATCGGCTTCCAAACATCAAAGCCGTGCCTTTTTCCTGCGACTGCAATCTGCTGCGCCCTCCATGCAAGATCCATCCTGCCGTATATCTCAATTGCGCCATCCATTATCGACTTGGATTTGTCAGGTATCAGAAGATCTGTCAGATATCTCAGTTATCTCCCCAAGTCCGTGGCATGCCGGGCATGCGCCAAACGGGCTGTTGAATGAGAACATCCTTGGCTCAAGGCTCTCAAAGACAATCTCAGGATGATTTGGGCATGCGCCGAATGTGCTGTATGTTGTTTCATCGGAAAATCTGTCCAGCTCTTTCTTCTTGCTTCCTTGCTCTGCCTTGCTGCCGATCACGATCATCCTTCCCTTCCCAACAAGCAGGGCCTGCTCAACGGCCTCCGCGATCCTGGACCGCTCCTCCTCATCTAATTTTTATGGTGTCTATAACAGCCTCGATCCAGTGCTTCTCGTATTTTGCAAGCTTTGCCTCATTCCGCACTGTATCTGATGAATATATCTTTTGGTCGATTCTTATCTTTGTGAATCCCTGCTTTCTTAGCTCATCGATCACCTGCTCGTGCGTTCCCTTTTGCCCCCTGATTATCGGCGCAAGGAAGACGAGCGTCTTTCCCTTTGCAGCCATGATCAGGCTCGGTTATGTTCTCTGCGCTCTGCGGCTTGATCGAGCTGTTGCACTTTGGGCAGTGGTGGGTCCCGATCCTTGCATAAAGCAGCCTTAGATAGTCATAGATCTCAGTGACTGTGCCGACTGTTGACCTTGGATTCTTGTTTGTGGTCTTCTGCTCTATGCTAATTGCAGGGGAAAGTCCCTCTATGCTGTCAACATCCGGCTTGTCCATGAGGCCCAAGAAACTGCCTTGCATATGCGGAGAGGCTCTCGACATATCTTCTTTGCCCCTCCGCATAGATTGTGTCAAATGCAAGCGTCGACTTTCCCGATCCTGAAAGGCCGGTTATCACGATCAGCTTGTTTCTTGGCAGCTCACGTCTATGTTCTTCAGATTGTGCTCCCTTGCCCCTTTTACAAATATGCTATCTCTCATTTTTCTCTCCTCTCCAGAAGTTTTTTCATCTCCTCTATCTGGTCCCGCATCTCTATTGCCTTCTCGAACTCCAGATTCTCCGCATAGCGCTTCATCTGCGCATCCATCTGAGATCAGCTCCTTTTGTATGTCGGATTTTCCAAGATGCTTTATCCCTTTTATGTTCCCTTCTTCTCCTCGATCTTCTTTACTATTGTCTTTGGCGTTATCTTGTATTTCTTGTTGTATTTCATCTGCAAGTAGCCTTCTTCTGCTCTGTTATCCTGACTGCCTCTTCTATCGATCTGTCATCTTGTCCGCAAACAGAACAACCCTTCCGTCAACGTTTCTAGCTGCCCTTCCTATTGTCTGGATCAGGCTTCTTGTGTCCCTCAAAAAGCCCTCCTTGTCAGCATCAAGTATGAATATGGTTCCGACTTCAGGTATGTCAAGGCCCTCCCTTAGAAGGTTTATTCCGACCAGTATGTCAAATTCCTTTGCGCGCAGCTGCCTTATCAGCTCGATTCTTTCAAGGCTCTCTATCTCGCTGTGCAGATATCTTACCTTAAAGCCCTCCTTTGCAAGGAAGTCTGTCAGGTCCTCTGCCATCTTCTTTGTAAGTGTTGTGATCAGCACCCTGTTGTTCGTTTGCTATTGTCTTTCTTGCCTCTTCCATCAGGTATTTCATCTGCCCCTCTATCGGCCTGACTTCAACCATCGGGTCAAGCAGCCCTGTTGGACGTGTTATCAGCTCGACTTCCTGCTTGCTGTGTGATAGCTCATACTCTGCAGGCGTTGCAGAGACAAAGAGCGTCGTTCCCATTTTTGCCTCGAACTCCTCGAATTTGAGTGGCCTGTTGTCAAATGCGCTTGGAAGCCTGAACCCGAAGTCGATCAGGTTCTTCTTTCGCATATAGTCCCCGTTATACATCGCCCTTGACTGGGGGATTGTCTGGTGGCTCTCGTCTATTATGAGCAGGAAATCCTTTGGGAAATAGTCTATCAGCACATACGGCGGCTCGCCCTGGCGCTCTTCCGTCAAAATGCCTGCTGTAGTTCTCAATCCCGTTGCAGTATCCCATCTCGCTTATCATCTCAAGATCGTATTTGACCTTTTTCTCAAGCCTCTGCGCCTCAAGCGCCGGAAGCTTTGGGAGCTGCTCTTGCAAGTTCCTTTCTAATCGTTTCAAGTGCGGCCTTGCTGCTTTTCCGGCGGGACGACATACTGCCTTGCAGGATATATTGATATTTCCGTCGATTTTTGCAATCATATCTCCTGTGATCGGATTGATCTCCTTTATGCTCTTTATCTTTCCATTCTCAATCTCCACCCTGACTATATTGTTTTCGTATGCAGGTATCACGTCAACTGTGTCTCCCCTCACCCTGAACTTTCCAGGTTCAAGACTCTGGTCGTTTCTCTCATATTGTATCTCGATTAGTGAATGCAGAAGCTTCTGCCTTGCAGATGCTGCGCCCTTCCTTTAGTTCAACAGACATGCTGCTGAAATCCTCAGGGTTTCCGATGCCGTATATGCAGCTTATGCTTGCGACCACTATCGTGTCC
>CAVWJC010000003.1:0-29603 GCA_963755385.1 uncultured Microcaldota archaeon
TACGCGGACTATTGAAACCAGTGATAGAGGAGCATATGAAAACCTGTACTCGCATGGATGAAGCCATTCGAGGATTTTGAGAACATGCCAAAGGGCAGGCTTCTGCATCGGCGATGATAAGAAAGATACAGGCGCAAAACTAAGGTTCATGGGCTTTTCAATTATGTTTATGTATAACTTAGCACATGCGTACGATCTTGCAAGCAGCGAGGGCCTCTATCCCTTTGCATTACATGGATTCGCTGGAGGCAGCGAGAAGAAGAGCAGGACAGTCGAGGCATGCTCGCAAACAAAGCGGTGATTTCGGCAACAAAGATGGCGCGGAGGCAATAGAGAGAGGGGAGGACACCCAAAGATGTTTATCATATCGAACCTTCTACAGAATCAATTGAAGAAGGAGAGCGTTATAATATTTGCACAGTACCGTTCCACAACAAGGAGATTGACTGATATATTGAAAGGCAATGGGATAGAGGCAAGGGAATTTGTTGGAAGAAAGGGAGGAGTCACTCAGGCGCAGCAGCATGAGACAATAGAGGCCTTTAGAAGAGGCGACTTCAGGGTTCTTGTTGCAACGTCCATAGGAGAGGAGGGGCTTGACATACCAAGCGTTGATGCTGTGATATTTTACGAACCGATACCAAATGAGATAAGAAACATCCAAAGAAAGGGGCGCGCGGGACGAATGAAATTCGGGCAGGTGATGATAATAGTTGCTAACAAGACAAAGGACGAGACCTACCTTTTCATCTCAAGGCTCAGGGAAAAAAGAATGAAGGAGAATGTTATGATGATAAAGCAAACCCTTGACAGAAGAATCGGAATGGGGTTGCCTATTGGGGATAAAGGCCAGCGATCTTTATAGGCCGCCCTGCTGTCCCATGCCAACACTAAATGGGGTTGGCCTTGGAGGATTCCCTTTTGAGTTTCCCTTCTGCTTTATGCTGCTGTCTATCAACTTCGCATCGAATCCTTTTGGAAGAACCTTCTTTGTCTTGTATTCGTAGACTATGAGCTTGAAGCAGTTGAAGAGCACATATCTCAAGAGAGCCCCAACTATTATGAGTATTATGCCGGTTGCTATCAGTCCAATGGCTAGTGCACCGCCAAGAGCAGTTGAAGGCAGCAAGAGCAACGCCACTGCTATTAGAATAATTCCTATCACTACGAATATCAGATAGAAGAGTTCGGTGAAAAGCAGTCCACCAAAGGTGTTCCCGAAGTTCTTTAGTATGAAACTCGCACTGCTCTTAAGGGTGTCGATAGGCCCCTTCTTTTCATCGAGTATTACCGGAAGTGCAAATGCAATTGCGGCTGCGAGTGCAAGATTGAGTCCGCCAGTTATGAGATCGCTGATTATTGCTCCGCCAATTCCTCTTGAGAGAGCACGTTGTATGGCAAGCTCTATTGTGTGTATTATCATGTATACTACAGAATAGAAGAAGGCCCATTTTACTATCAAAACATCATAAGGATTTGTCCTTCTTAGAGCCTCCCCGAAGCTTATTGCATTGCCTTTTCCTTTGTTGTGTTCCCTAAATGCGATCAGCATTGCCATTGTCATGTATGTAGTAATCAAAGTCACCACAAAAACAAGGATGAAGAAGAATACAACAAACACTATGGCCATCTCAAGAGTTGTGGCACCTGTACCTAAGGCAATGAATGCTATGACTCCAAGGGCGATTATCAGTATTGCGGCTATGATTGCTATTATGACGGATAAGATAGGATACAAAAAGAGCTGCTTATCGCTGAAGACCAGCTTCCTTGTAGCGTTTGCGGTCTTGAATCCGTTCTTTAGGTTTTCGAACATATCCTACAACCCACATTGATAGCTATTGTGAATCAGCTTTTAAAAGAATATGTATTAAAGTTTTGGATTGTATATACTCTAAGTGTTTTCTTGACCAGATACGCTAAGGGCGCACGATGCGAAAGAGAGCTTCTCAAGGAGCTGCATGAGAGAGGATACTCAGTGATGAGGGCGGCTGGCAGCGGAGTAAACTCACTAAGTCCCGACCTTATTGCGGTGAAGAATGGAAAGGGACTTGCATTTGAGTGCAAGGCCTGGGATGGCACCAGTCTTTCCATTGAGAAGGATCGTTTTCAGGGACTTGTTGATTGGCAGATAAACACAGGAATGAACACATTCGTAGCATGGA
This sequence comes from uncultured Microcaldota archaeon, assembly GCA_963755385.1. Lineage (GTDB taxonomy): Archaea > Micrarchaeota > Micrarchaeia > Micrarchaeales > Micrarchaeaceae > UBA12276. The sequence goes on from CAVWJC010000003.1 coordinate 2,166, forward strand.
GGATGAATGGCAACGGCTGGTTCTTCATAAAACTTGAGGAGATGAAGGAGAGCCCGAAAAACAAGACCATGACAAAGAGCGTGGCAATCGAGATAAACAGAAGGCTTGAATTAATAATCCATTGAAGGATATTTATGTTTGGCATACTTCTTATGATTTATACCGTATTCCTTTCGCTCATATTCCTATTCCTTCTGGGCGTGTCGCTACTTCCAAGCAGCAAAATGAAATACGCGACAAGAAAGAACTATAGACCAAAGGTCCTGGTCATTATGCCATGCAAGGGCAAGGACATAGATTTGGTTGCAAATCTTAAGGCGGCGCAAGGCCAGAGCTATGCAAATTACAGGCTGGTTGCGGTGGTCGATTCAAAAAAGGATTTAGCCTTCAAGCCAATAAATACGACAAAAACAGAATGCATAATATCGGACAAAAAATACGGCATGGGCAGCGGCAAGGTTGGCGCAATAGCAACAGCGCTTAAAAGATATCAGGCTGATGTTTATGTTATACTTGATTCTGATGTCCTTGTGGGCGAGAGATGGCTTGAACTGCTTATAGCGCCACTGGCTGACAAATCCTTCGGGATCTCCACAGCCTTCCCCGTCTTCCAACCTAAGGCTGGTTTCTGGTCAAGGGTAAAGCATGCCTGGGGGTACGTGGGCTTCGGGCTCATGGAAAGTGAGCGCACACGCTTCGGGTGGGGAGGCAGCCTCGCCTTCAAGAAAGAACTTGTGAATGGGAAATATTTCGATTACTTTGCTGATTCCATCTCGGATGACATAGCAATTACAAACCTTTGCAAAAAATTATCGATGCGGCTGGCGTATGTTCCCCAGGCCAATCCAATAGTCTACACCGATGATGACTTCGGAAGATTCATGGAATGGTCAACCAGACAGACCGCCTTTTCCATAAGAGGCAATAGCATACTCTTCTATTATGGGGTTTTCTTCTATTCTGCTAGCATACTGCTCTTTATCTCAGGAATAGTGCTGGGGTTGTTGGTGAGTCCGGTATTCCTTGTATTTTTGTTGCCTTTCATCCTGGGTGCTAGGAAGATCTATATCCGCTCAGATGGTTCACTAGAGGTGCTTGCGATCTATCCGCTGATAAACCCGATGTATCTCTTCAATCTGCTTGCGGCAAGTGGCATGAAAAGTGTGCAATGGCGCGGAAGGAGCTACAATATTTCAAAAATAGAAAAACCGAAGTGAAAAATGGCCAAATCAGCCAATAAAAGGCACTTGACGTCGCATTTTTCATTTTAGTGAAAAGCCCTATTTTATACGTCACTATACTAACATCATACATAGTTTTAAAAACATATCGCTCAATAGTATATTGTGAGAACATGCCGAAAAAATCAGAAAGTAAGCCAAAGAAGGGCGCATGGCCAGACGTCCTCCGGTTCGTAGCTAGCTTATTGTTCCTGTATGTACTTTTCGTGGGAACAGGCGCTAATACGTGGAGCGCATGGGTAACAAGCGGATTTGGATCCGTATGGTTGCCACTGCTGTTTGGCGTAGCTGTCCTGGGTTCCATAGGACTATTCTTCAGCAGCTTAGCTGGAATTGTGATGAGCAAGGCCAGAATGGCGATGTCAGGCAAGATGCTAATGTGGGTTTCACTCGCACTAGTCGCATTGACAGCCTCTCCAGTTTGGGGAACAAGCTTCTGGATAGTGCTTCTTGGATTCCTGATAGGATGGCTTGGAAGCGCAATGGAAATGATGTAGGGGCCCTGGTATAGAATTGGGTGCTTTTACTTTCTTTTTCTTTTTTATTTTATATCTGTTAGCGCAGGCGATTTGTGTTGGCAGACATACATAAATCCTGCACCCAGAATTAGGTCCTTAGAACCCTTCTTTGGTTGCGCTCCATGGGGTCTACTCTTATTTCATCTGGAGCCACAGGTTTAGTCCTGATATGCTGCTGGGGCCGATAATAGCTGTTGGGATTTAGTATTTTGGTTGTTCTTAGAAAATAGCTTAGAGATAATATGCTGCCACATAGTATCACTTCGCCTATTAGTATTAGCTTTTTTGGCCGCGGACCTATTTTTATTGTCTGATCCTTTTCCATCCTATTCACTTAGAATTATTACCGTATACGCGTTTAGAGTGCCACGAGCTGCATGTACGCACATAAACATTGTTGGCAATAAGATATATATTCCTTCTGTCTCAATACTTCTACAGGAATCTTCTTCGCTAGTCGTATTATTCCTCTGTCTGCCTGGTGAGCTATTGGTTAAAACGCCAAAACTTATTCCCGAACATGAACTTCTCAGCGTCAGCGAGGCAAAGAAGGTTTCAAAGAAATTCGAAACTCCACTTGAGAAATTCCCGAAAATATTGGAAAGCGATCCGCAGGCCAAAAAGCTAAGTGCAAAGCCGGGCAATTTGATAGCAATAAATAGAGAGGACCCAACAGGAAAGTATACTTACTACAGGCTTGTCGTAAAAGGCTAGTCTTAGGTGTTTTTGTTATGGAAAATCATGAGGTACTAGAGTCTTATTTGAATTCTACATCGATGGTCCAACAGCAGGTTGAGAGCTACAATCGATTCATAAGAATGGGAATGCAAAAAGTAGTCGACAGCAACAACATAGTCGAGCCGGAGGTTTCCGACTTCGCAATCAAGTTCATAGGAGTCAGAGTAGAGCCTCCAATCATAATCGAGTCTGATAGCTCTACCAGAAAGATAATGCCAAATGAGGCGCTTGCAAGAAATCTCACCTATGCCGCGCCCATGTACATAACATACATGCCGGTAGTAAGCGGAATAGAAAAGGAGGATGCAGCGGGGGAGGCCTTTGTTGGAGAGATGCCGGTAATGGTGAAGAGCGATCTTTGCTACACCCACAACATGACAAAGGAGCAGCTCATAAGCGAGGGTGAGGACCCGGATGACCCAGGCGGATATTTCATAATAAAAGGAACGGAGCGAGTTCTTGTAGGAGTTGAGGATCTTGCGCCTAACCGAATAATAACAACAAAGGAGAGCGATGGCGATGTGGTAAGCAAGGTCTTCTCCACAACAGTCAATTTCAGGGCGAGATGCAGCGTTACTCGAGACGAATATGGAATCTACAAGGTTCTTTTCCCAACTGTGTCAAAGGGAATGGACCTGGTTATGATACTTGCGGCACTTGGCGTAAAGGTCAAGGATACCACAGAGGAATTGGAAAATAAGGAGGTTCAAAACGACATGCTTCTAAACATAGACCTAAGCGTTGCAAAGGATTTCACAATCAATGATGCGCTCATGGAACTGGGAAGAATGGCGGCGCCAAACCAGACCAAGGAATACCAGAAGAAAAGAGCGGAAATACAGCTTGATACCTACATACTGCCACACCTTGGTGCCAGTGCAGATGTAAGAAAGGAAAAGGGACTATACCTGCTTAGAATGGCTGAACGCTCCTCGCTTGTAGCATACAAATATGCAAAGGGCGATGACAAGGACCACTATGCCAACAAGAGGATAAAGCTTGCTGGGGACCTTATGGAGGAGCTTTTCAACAATGCCTTCAAGTTCTTCATAAAAGATATCAAATATCACATAGAAAGGACAACAGCAAGAGGGAGAAAGCTTAGTGTAAGAACGAACATTAACCCCGACACGCTTACAGAGAAGATGCTTTATTCAATGGGTACAGGTTCATGGCCTGCAGGACAGACAGGAATATCACAGGTCCTTGACAGGATGAACATGACAAGCACGCTTGCGCATCTTAGAAGGGTGAAATCACCACTTTCAAAGAAGCATCCGCACTTCAAGGCAAGAGACGTGCACGGAACATACATAGGCAAGCTCTGCCCGAGCGAAACCCCAGAGGGAACCGACGTAGGTCTTACCAAGTATCTTGCACTTATGGCAAAGATAACTGTAGGTGCTGACGCTAAGACTCTTGAGGAGGCACTGAAGGCGGCAAAAATATTTATAGGTGTTTTATGAGCGACAAACAACAAAAATGCTATGTTTATCTTGATGGACGATTAATAGGCAATGTCAAGTCAGGCAGAAAATTCTCCGAGGAGGTTCGAAAGAACAGGAGCCTTGGAGTCATATCCGGAGAGGTGAATGTGTGCATATGTAAAGAAACTCAACGAGGTTCATATCAACGCCGATAGGGGAAGGGCAAGAAAACCTTACATAGTGGTGGAAAATGGGGCAAGCAAATTCACACCAGAGCTTCTTGAAAGGCTGAAAACCAAGGAGATAGACTTCAATTATCTTCTAAGAAGAGGAATAATAGAATATCTTGATGCTGAAGAGGAGGAAAACACAAACGTGGCTCTCTCAATTGAGGACATAGACGAAAAGACAACCCATCTTGAAATAGACAAGGCCTCAATGCTCGGACTTACCATGAATCTGATAGTCTTCCCGGAGTACAACTCGATAGGAAGACACCCGATATCCTCAAACTTCGCAAAGCAAAGCCAGGGACTATATGCAATAAACTTCAACAAGAGATATGACCCACGAGCATTTCTTCTCTACTATCCGCAGACGCCCATAGTTGACAGCCTTGCTTACCGAACACTCAAAATGGAGAGGCACCCAGCGGACAGAACCTTGTTGTAGCGCTTTCAACCTATTATGGATACAACATGAAGGACGCAGTAGTATAAACAAGGCGGCAGTAGATAGAGGGCTTGGAAGAAGCGTCTCCTACAAGACCTATTCTGATGAGGAGAGAAGATATCCGGGAAGCCAGCAGGACTATTTCAAGATCCCGCCAGCCACAACCGAAGGATATTTGGGAGAGCACGCATATTCAAAACTTAGCGAGGACGGAATTATAGAAAACGAGACCAAGGTAAAGGAGGGTGACGTTCTTATAGGAAAGGTCTCGCCGCCAAGATTCCTTGAGGAGCAGACAAGCTTCGGAGTGGGAGAGGAGAAAAGACGTGACAATTCAGTAACATTAAAGGCAGGAGAGGAGGGAGTGGTTGACAGCGTAATGATATGCGAGACAACAAGCGCAACAAGGATTGCAAAGGTAAGAATAAGAAGCCAGAAGGTTCCGGAGATGGGAGACAAGTTTGCAAGCAGGCACGGACAAAAGGGAGTAGTCGCACTTATAGTAGACCAAAATGACATGCCATTCACAAAAGAGGGGATAGTACCAGATTTGCTGCTAAACCCGCACGGACTGCCAACAAGAATGACATTCGGGCACATGCTTGAGATGCTTGGGGGCAAGGTAGGCTCGCTGAAGGGAAGACACTTTGACGGCACACCATTTGCAACGAGAGGAAAGGAGCTTGTCGACGAATACGGCTCGATACTTGAGGAACATGGATTTGAGAAATTCGGGGACGAGACACTTTACGATGGAAGAACAGGAAAGAAATTCAGCTCAAAGATATTCACAGGAGTTGTATACTACAATAGATTGATGCACATGGTAAGCCTGAAGCTGCAGGTAAGAAGCAGAGGGCCTGTGCAAATACTCACTCACCAGCCAACAGAAGGAAAGCCAAGAAGAGGAGGACTCAAATTCGGAGAGATGGAACGTGACGCGCTGGTTGCGCACGGAGCAAGCTTGCTGCTCAAGGAGAGAATGCTTGACCAGAGCGGACAAGGCGGAGATCTGGATCTGCAAGAACATGCGGAGACGTCGGATATTATGATTACATAAAGAATGTGCCGGTCTGCCCGAATGATGGGAGGCAACGACCTTGAGATGGTAGAGATAAGCTATGCATTCAAGTTGCTCTTCGACGAGATAAAGTCACTTCACATACTGCCAAGAATAAGATTCAAGCAGGATAATAGGTGCTATACTATGCAAGCTGAAACAATAGAGTTATATAAGATTTACGACAATATCCCCGCAGACAATAAAGAAGATGAGCGTAGCAAGGCTCATAGTTCCAGACACATACAACGATGAGGGCTATCCGATAGACGGAGGGCTTGTCGACCAAAGACTTGGAGTCATAGATCCGGGACTTAGATGCAAGACATGCGGAGGCAGGGTGAAGACCTGCCCGGGCCACTTCGGCCACATCGAATTGGTACAGGCCTGTAATACACCCAGAATTTGCAAAGACAATATACTCACTACTGCAATCAACATGCTGGAGCTGCCATCAGTGTACTTTTGACTGACCAGCAGGGCGATGACGTAAAGGCGGCGATAAAAAGCATAGTTGTTGAGGACGAGCCAGCACGAAGCCACAATACTAACAAACATGGAAGAGGAGGACAAAACGAATAATGCTCTGAAGAAACTAAAGTCGGTAAAGAAGTGCCCATATTGCGGAACGCAGCAAAGAAAGCTGAAACTTGAGAGACCTACATTCTTCTACATTGACGCAAACAAACTAAAGCCGGACGAAATAAGGGACTGGCTCTCAAAGATAAGCGATGAGGACCTTAAAGACACTAGGAATAGATCCAGTCGCAACAAGGCCGGAATGGTTTGTAATAACAGTTCTGCTTGTACCGCCAGTAAATGTAGGCCCTCAATAACACTTGAATCCGGAGAGAGAAGCGAGGATGATCTTACACACAAGCTCGTAGACATAATGAGAATAAACCAAAGACTAGAGCAGGACATAGATGCGGGCGCTCCTCAGATAATAATAGACGACTTGTGGGAATTGCTACAGTATCAGGTAACAACATACTTCAACAACGAAACCCCAGGAATACCAGTTGCAAGGCACAGAACACAAGGCCGCTTAAGACACTTGCACAAAGGCTGAAGGGAAAAGAGGGACGACTCAGATACAACCTTAGCGGAAAGAGAGTCAATTTCTCGGCAAGAACCGTATATCGCCCAGATGCAGCCTTACAATAAACCAGGTAGGAATTCCAAGAAGAATAGCGGAGAATCTCACAATACCGATATATGTGACGCAGTGGAACATCGAGCATGCAAAGAAATATCATAGAGAGCAAGGAATACCCGACGGTCACTAAACGTAATAACAAAGGAGGGAATAAGAAAAAGGGTAACAGACACAAACAGGGAGGAGCTGCTAAAAGGAGTAGACACCAGGTTATATAATAGAAAGACAGCTGATAGATGGAGACATTGGCCTTATGAACAGGCAGCCAACACTGCACAGACTCTCGATAATGGCACATGAGGTAAAGGTACTTCCAGGAAGGACCATGAGAATTCACGTATCTGCAGCATTCCCATACAACGCCGACTTCGACGGAGACGAAATGAACCTCCATGTGCCGCAGTCACTTGAGGCGCAGGCAGAGGCAAGATACCTGATGCAGCCAAAGGACCTGATACTGTCGCCAAGGGACGGAAAGCCGGTAATGTCCATTGAGGAAGACGAGATAATAGGAATGTACTTGCTCACAAAGGACGGAGCAATAGTTCTCAAAGGAGGAGGCATGCATGCTCTTTCGGAACTGCGGAATATACGAAGTTCCAAAGCCGGAGAAGAAAGGAATCTACAGCGGAAGGCGATATTCTCCATGCTGCTCCCAAAAGACCTTGACTTCGAAGCAAAAATAGGCAACCAAACATAACGATAAAGAAGGGAGAACTACTAGATGGAATGGTAAGCGAGAAGTTTGTAGGGGAGAGCAATGGCTCGTTAATACTTAAGATATTCGAGCAATACGGACCGGACTTCACAACGCAGTTCCTATTAAGGATGGCAAAGATGTCGGTCAGAGTTACAGCGCAATGATGGGAATAACAATAAGCGTAAGGGACTATTACAACTCGGAGCAGATAAACAAGGAGCTTGCAAAGATAATAAGGACGTCAGAACAAAGGCCGAGGAGCTTGTTACAAAGTACAAGGAGAAGAAGCTTGACTCCCTGCCAGGATACACAAGAAGGGAGACACTTGAAATGGAGGTCATGGCAGAGCTTGAGGGTGCAAGAACAATGGCAGCAAAGGTACTCAACAAGTACATACGGCCCAGAAAACAACACCCAGCTCATGGCGATGGTCAAGGCAAGAGGAAACATACTCAATTTCGTACAGACAAGCATGCTGCTTGGGCAGCAGGCAGTAAGAGGAAAGAGGCCATCAAGAGGATACAACGGAAGAGTACTGCCATACTTCAAGAGAAACGAGAAGGACCCAGATAGCAAAGGGATTTGTCATATCCTCATTTCTTCACAGGATTGAAGCCAATTGAATTCTTCATGCATGCCATGGGTTCAAGAGACTCTGCAATGTCAAAGTCACTGGTAATTGCGCAGAGCGGTTATCTGCAAAGAAGACTTGTAAATGCCATGCAGGACTTCTATGTCGACGAGGACCTTAGCGTAAGGGACGCAAGCGGTCACTCATCCAGACAATATATGGAGGGGACGGAATAGACCCGACAAAGGAGAAGACTGAAAAAGGCATAAGTGAAATTATGGCAAAGGAAAAAAAGAAAGACAAACATTAATGTGGTGCCAGGCGAGGCAGCAGGAACAGTCGCGGCGCAATCAATAGGAGAGCCAAGCACACAGATGATGCTTAGGACATTCCACGCAGCAGGTATAAGTTCGGTAATAGCGACAAGGGGTCTTCCAAGAATCATAGAACTTGTAGACGCAAGAAAGAAGCCAAAGTTCCCGTCAATGATAGTCAACACTTGAAAAGAGCGTAAGCAAAGAACTACGAAAAGGCAAGGGAGATATGGAGAAAGCTCGAGGAGGTAAAGGTCTCAAACCTGATAAAGATTTCGAGGAGAACTTCAGGGCAGGAACGCTTGTACTGCATCTTGATCCGGAGAAGCTCGCATTCTATGAGGTAACAGGCAAGAACGGTTGCAGCAAAGCTCTCAAAAAGGGAGGACATAACAGCGGAGCTTGAGGGCGAATCATAAAGATAAAGGCAAGAAAAAGGAGAGCATAAGAGCTATAAGAACAACATTTGTTCACGTGCTTGGACTCTGCAATAATAGGGGTTCCGGGAATAAACAAGGCACTAATACAGCAGGATGACGATGGAACATTCTACATAACAACAGGAGGCAGCAACATGGAGGAGGTAATGAAGATAGAGGGAGTCGACAAGTGGAACATCTATTCAAACGACCAGTTCGAAGTCGCAAGAATATATGGGATAGAGGCCGCAAGGAACCTTATTGCAAACGAACTCATGGCGACAATAAAGGACGAAGGAATCACAGTAAGCTTCAGGCACATAGGGCTTCTTGCAGATGCGATGACATACACCGGCGTAATAAGAAGCGCGGGAAGGCACGGAATAGCAGGTGAAAAGGAATCAGTGCTGGCAAGGGCGGCATACGAGGAAACAGTAAAGCACTTCATAAACGCAGGAGTATTCGGAGAAAAAGACCAGCTAAAGGGAGTTGCGGAGAATATCCTTATAGGAAAGCAGATAGGACTTGGAACCGGAAGGATAAAGCTCACAGTAAAGAAGGAGGACATAAAGAAATTAAAGTAATTACACCCTGAGAATTCTTGACTGGGCCAGAATCGCTTTCTTTGGAAGTATAACTCTTCCAGGGCTGGTAATACGTATGGGGCCGACTGGTTGGTCTGGCTCTTTAACTGCGACTCTACCCACTTCCACGTATGTGACTGGTTGCGCTCTTATGTGCACAAGTGCATTAGAAAATCCAAATATTGATTTTGTTGTCATTGATTTCCCCCTTCTGATTTTATGTTGTGCTAGATATTTATGTGTTTTGGGAGATCGACTCTGGATGCGATTATCTATATATATCTGATCAATAAGATGATTAATGTGGTAATATGAATGCTTTAAAAGAAAATGTTAAAAGAACCTCTATGAAGGCAGGAGCGTTAGATAGAATAGCAATATATACTAAACTTAGCAAGGATCAGATCCTTGAGACCTGGCGCAGTAAAGGTATTCTAGGGGCAAATGAGAGACTTGAATTTTATACTATTTTTGCAGAGAAATTAGAAAGTAAGGAGTTAACGGTGGGACAAACTGCTGCTGCCTTCCACGATTCTTTTGCAAAATATGCAGGAAAAAGCGAGGTACCTATAAGACTTTTGCCTATTCTAGTCGGAGAATTGGAACCAGCAATATCCGCACTCGCAGGAAATGCAATAGCAAAATTGGTAAAGAAAGCATGGAGAGAACTCAATGTAAAGGACCTAGGCATGATAATGGAGCTTAATGCCGCTTTGAGGAAGTAGGTAATTGCGCACCTATCGATTTAGACCATCCTGCAGAATCTAATTTTCTTTTTCCTAGACGGCAAGTTATAAAAGGCTATAGAACTATGTATTATCATTTTATTGGTGAATACGAATGTCTCAGGAAAGGCCATTTGACTTGCTAAACAAGGCTCTCGGCCAGCAAGTTCTAATAAGACTGAAGGGAAACACGAACATCAGAGGAAGGATTGTATCTTTCGACGCACACATGAACGTAGTAATAGAAAGCGCAGAGGAACTTGATGACGGCGAGCTCAAGACCAAGCTAGGTACTATACTGCTAAGAGGAGGCAACATAATCTTCGTTTCGCCAGCATAATTATTCTTTTGGGCTCCTGGCGTAACGGTAGCGCGCCTGCATGGCATGCAGGAGGTTGCGGGTTCAAATAAGCTTTTGGTGAATTTAATCAAAAGATTGGAAAATCCCGCGGAGTCCATCCATAAATAGATTATTATAGTTTTAACTCTAAATAATATTATGGCAGAATTTATCAAGGTCTGGAGAGAAGGTAGCCATTACATAGCTGAGATTCCAAGTTTACATATAGTAGATCAGGGAGTAAGTATAAGCGATTTAAAAAGAAACCTCAAGGAGGCACTAGAGCTTACAATCGAGAGTCTTGTTAAGGACGATCTGAAGTTGAAAGGTAAAAAAGCTAACAATGCAATTGCAACGCTCACAAAACCTTTAATAGGATGAAAGAGCAAAAAGTATATCTAGATAGCGGGCATTAGCAGAAAAGATGCATCTTCGATGGTCGAGTTTTTGCGTATATTTTGGACAAAATTTGCAAGAGTAAAGGTATATATATTATAACGACATAAGCCTTTATGTGATTCAATGTCGAATAATAAGCAATCAACTATAAGCGAGAGTAAAAAGCACAGTTCATATAGTATGTTAAGAAGGATGGAAAATACAGTTGCAACAGCAGTTCTTCTAGGAAGCTTGGCTTTGGCATCGGTAGGCTGCGGTTCAGGAGGAAACAATAATTTTAATACAGGTTCAGGCGGAGGTGGCGGAACTGGTGGGGGCGGTGGTGGAACTCAACCTGTTTCTCATAACAAGGCATATGTGTTGAGCGGAAACGTAGTCACTGTTTTTGAAGATGGTCAGCTGACAGGCACTACTATATCTCCGCAGAGAAGTGCAACAACAATAATATCCAATGCATCAAATGTTCTTTTAGGAGAGACAAATGGGAGCACTGCGGATTTTGCAGTAATAAATCCCGTTACTGATCTGGTAAGTAGCAGAGTGCCTCTTGACGTTGTCCCGACATTAATGACATCCAGCCCTGATTGCCTTACAGTTTATGTAAGTGGTATGACTCCGTGCGATTGCGAGCCAAAGATAGATATATTTAATTCTACTAACGGCACAACATATAGTCCCACATACACTTTGCAGTCAAGCCAGGGACTTCCAAATCCCATCACCTCTATAGTTGTCTCCCCGGATAACAATTACATTGCCCTTACAAGCGGAGCTAATGCACCAGGATTTTATTTGGGCACCGCATCTACAAATGGACCAGACCCATTCAATGCGGTGGTTGGTATAGCGGGCGTTTATGGTGTTGGATTCAGTTTGGATAGCACACAGGCATACGCCGGCTTGGCTGATGCTCTTGGTGTTATAGCCATTCCTAGCCAAACCATACTTGGAACAATCCCGATAAATAGCCAGACCCCATTCGGACAGCCAGTAGTTGCACCCAATGGAACAGTCTATGTTGGCAACAGCACAGCGCTTGTCGCAATTAATCCGCAATCAGGTGCAATAGTTCAGCAATTCGCTGGAGACACACTGACACAATGGCCGGCGCTCTTCCCAGATGGCAAAAGTGTGCTTTCCTTAGACATCACTACAGATTCTTCTGGCGCACCTGAGGTCGTACTAAACATAATAGATGCAAACACCGCCTCGATGGTTAATACGATAAAAGTGGCAAATTTGAACAGCGCTAATGATGCCACAGGATTCAATCAGATTGTATTTTCAGAAACCTGGAACCATGCATATATAGCAGGAGGAGAGGTAGGCCAGGGCACCACAGTTTATATAATTGATACAGAGGGCGATAGATCAGGGTGGTATACACAAATCACAGTCCCAGGTTTGCCAGGATACGTGCAGGGCATGACCACGGAGGAGATTGATGAGGCTCAGCAAGGGTCGCAGCAGTCAAAGAGCGGTATTAAGCATAGGGCCATGCTTCGCAGCCGCAGCTTCTAGAATAATTGAACTCGGGGCTCACCATTACTATTAATAGCCCAACTGAGATACCTAATTGATTAGATGAAAAGCATAAAAGTAAGTGTAACAAGCACAGACAAGGCCAAAAGATGGGAGCTGCTTGTCAGAATCCTCTGGGCTATTGTGTGCGGAATAATACTATGGGTCTATAGCATAATAGTACTCATATGCTTGGTGGTGCATTGGTTCTACATACTCATAACTGGAAAGAGAAATAAAACACTAAATAACGTGATACGAGTTTATTTCTACTATAGGACAAAGCTGGAGGGATATCTCTTCTTGCTAACAGATGAAAGAAGCCCTATACTGCCAGAGGATTAAAATAGAGAACCTAAGCCACTTTAGGTGTGCTCGGCAAAGATTTGTAGATATTATCCAGTTTTTCCTCCCATTCCTTATTTTCGATATATTTGGATAAACCTCTACTCCCATAAGATCTGGAACGCGAGGCTGAAGCAATAAAAACAACTTCGCCATTGTATATTATTTCAAGTGCTCCAAAACCCCGATTCTTTTCACCTTCATTATATATGTGAAGCCGCCCGTAGAGTATTTTTAAGGTTCCGTCTTCTGAAGTATATGTGCCTTCGTAATTTTTTATATCAGTGGGGTTTTTATCCTTTTTTATTTTTGTAGCTGTGTTCTCCCTTGTTTTACCAGAGGTATTAACTACAGCTACCGCTTCAAGAAAGAGCCGTTTGACTTTCTCCTCCCTTGAAGTTTTTTCTTTTAATTTCTGCATCTCATCCTTACTCATAGTGGATATCCAGATATTAAAATGTTACGTGACCTAATTAATATAACTTAAAAGCACACTTAATGTAATCATATATTTCCTTGGTAGTGTTTATGATAAGGCAGCCGATAATAGCAGTTATGGGTCATGTAGACCATGGCAAGACCATCGCTTACTTGACAGAATACGCAACACGTACAGTTGCATCAAAGGAGGCTGGAGGCATAACCCAGCACATAGGTGCAAGCGAGGTTCCGATTGAGGCTATAAACGAGATATGCGGCAGCCTTCTGAAAGCGGCAAATATGAAGGTCACTATTCCAGGTCTTCTTTTCATAGATACACCCGGCCACGAGGCCTTCACAAACCTAAGAGTCAGGGGAGGAAGCGTTGCGGACATTGCAATACTTGTTGTGGATGTCACCAAAGGCTTTGAGCCCCAGACAATAGAGGCGATAGAGATCCTTCGCGAGTACAAGACGCCCTTTGTTGTTGCCGCAAACAAGATAGACCTGCTTACAGGATGGCATGACACCAAGTCCAAAAGCTTTATCGAGGCTCTGCTCAAGCAGAACGATTACATTGCAGGGGAGATCGACACACAGGATATACGAAATAATAGGCAAATTGAGCGAGTTTGAACTTAACAGCGAGCTTTTCACAAGGGTGAAGGATTTCCAGAAGGAGATAGCCATAGTTCCTCTAAGCGCAAAGACAGGAGAGGGAATAGCAGAGCTTCTTATGGTCGTAACAGGATTGGCGCAGAAATACCTTGAATCAAAGTTGAAGATAGAGATATCCGGACCGGGAAAAGGAAGCATACTGGAAAAGAATGAGATAAAGGGTCTTGGAATTACAATAGATGTTATACTTTATGACGGAACTTTGCACATAAATGATACCATAGGCTTTGCGACGCCAGATGGAGTTGAAACAGCAAAGATAAAAGCGCTTCTGAAACCTAAGTCTTTCCACAAGGGAAGCGATTCGGCAAGTAACTACACTTACGTTGAATGGGTTGGAGCCGCAAGCGGAGTAAAGATAAGCTGCAACGGTCTTGATGATGCAATACCAGGCTCTCCAATAATACAAGTAACAGATGCAAATTATGCAGAGGAGATAAAATCAGAGATAGGCGAGGTATTCAAGACCGATAAGACTGGAGTGATCCTAAAGGCAGATACGATAGGAAGCATAGATGCTATATCTAAGCTGCTCAAGACAGCAAACTTCAACATAAGCAAAAAGGAGATCGGAAAGGTTACAAGACGTGACATAATGGATGCCTTTTCAATGATAGGAAAGGATCCAAATGGTGCGGTTATACTCGCATTTAGTGTTGGGATAGAAAGTGATGCAAACGAATCATCTGAGACAAGCGGGGTCAAGATAATACAGGGCAACATAATCTACAAGCTCATCGATGAATATAAGTTGTTTGTCGAGCAAAAACAGAGAAATTCAGCACAGAAAATTGAGGACAGGATAGTATTCCCGGCAGCAATTGAGATTCTGCAGCCATTCAGGGCATCCCATCCCATGATTGTGGGAATACAGGTCATATCCGGAAAGATAAAGCCAAACATCAGGCTAATAACAGACACAGGAATCAAGCTTGGAAAGATAAAGGGACTCCAGAACGAGAATACGCCACTTGAGATTGCAAAGAAAGGTGACAGAATTGCGCTTTCAATAGAAGGACCCACATTTGGCAGGCAGGTGAAGGAGAATCAAATCTTATACACTGACGTATCAGAGGAAGATTACAAACTTCTTACAAAGGAGTTCGCAAGTCTGATAAGCGAGGAGGAGCAGAAGCTTCTTAGGAAGATATACGAAATAAAACAGAATGCGAAGAATGTATAGGGATACAATTTATGAAGCCCTTATGTTGATTGATGCAATTTGAGCGTATTGTGCTTTTGAATTTCCTTGTGTTGTATATTGTACCCATATCGCACCAGTTTCAGGAGTTCCTACAGAAACTGGTAATTTAACTTCTTCGACTGGTAAAAGTATCTTTAACTTCTGACCCGAAACGAGGCCTTCAATCCCATAAGAAGAATTAGGATGGTCTGATAGTGTAATATTGGCAGGATAAGAGGTAAATGATATTCCAACAGGAAGCCCATTGCTAAGTGGTGTTCCTTGGGGTACAAAAACGAAATTAGCAGTCGCCCAATTTTGTCCAGTATTCTGACCTAAAATAACTGCAATATTTCCAGTAATGTGATTATAAACTGGATTCTGACATAAATAACCATCAGCAGCTACACATGGACTAAACTGTGCACCACAAAATACACCTAAACCCCCAAGAAAAATATATGCCAAAAATAAACCAATAATGCTTATTGCTACAGCAGCACCAAATTTGAACTCTTTCAACTTACGCGATATAAGATAGGACGCCACTATTGATATTACTAATAAAATTAATGGGGAGATTTCTCCTAAGAAGGTTGCATTACATACAGGTACTAGAACAAAATATCCAAAAAATGGCAATATAAATAGAATTATATATATGAATTTGGCTAATCCACTATTTGCTGCGGATTTCTTAGATTTTTGGACACTTTTTACCATTAATATCGCTAACCATTCAATGCTAATCTTTAAAAGCATTTGTTTAAACGAGTTGTAGACTATGTTAAAACTGCATAAATTTTACTTGCGTGCACTTTTTGCATCGACCTAGTATTTATTCATTATTCCCCTCTTATCTGTGGTGAATCTGTGGGGCAAATACATATTGAACAAAAAGATAGAATTAGAGTAGATGAGCAGGCTGTAGAGTTCGTGGAACGAAAGGGAATTGGACATCCTGACAGTCTTATTGACGGTATAGTAGAGAATGTCAGCCTTGAACTGGGCAAGGCTTACATAGATAAGGCCGGTTTTATTCTGCACCATAATGTTGACAAAGGACTCATAATCGGTGGAACTTCAGAGGCGGATTTTGGAAAGGGAAAGATAACAAAACCAATAGAAATAATAGTTGCAGGAAGAGCAACACAGAGATATCAGGATGTTTCTATTGCTGTTGACGAGATCGCAATAAGAGCCACACATGATTATCTAAAGGCAAACACTCGCTTTCTTGATCTGGAAAGGGAAGTCATAATCTCATCAAAGATACTCAAAGGCTCTGATGATCTAAATAAAATATTTGGCAGGTCGACTGGAGTGCCACTGGCTAATGACACCTCCTTTGGGATAGGTTTCGCGCCTTACACAGAGACCGAAAAGATAACTCTTGAAACAGAGCATTTCCTAAACAGCAAGGAGTACAAGGAGAAAATGCCAATGGTTGGAGAGGACGTGAAGGTGATGAGCGTACGTGAGAATGATAAAATAACATTGACTGTTGCTATAGCTTTTGTCGCGCAATTTGTAAATGGCATAGAGGATTACGTCTCATACAAAGAGAAGATAAAAGAGCACATACTTAACAACGCCAGGAGGTTTACAAAGAAAGAGGTAGAGGTAACGGTAAACAACGGAGACGACCATGAGTTGCGAGAAGTATATCTTACAAAATCAGGTCTTAGCTGCGAATCTGGAGATGACGGTGCAGTAGGAAGGGGCAACAGGGTGAATGGTCTTATAACACCATTTAGACACATGAGCCTTGAGGCAGCAGCAGGCAAGAATCCGGTAAACCATGTGGGCAAGATATACAGCATAGTCTCAAAGGAGATAGCCCAGGACATAGTGCAGCTCTATCCAAAGATAAAGGAGTGCAATGTTGCGATTGTCTCGCAGATAGGCAGGAAGATAGATGATCCAAAAAGCCTTTACATAGATCTTGTGATGGACAAGGGTGAAAAGGTTGATCCAATAAGTCTCAAGGTGCATGACATAGCAAAAGAAACGCTGAATAACATAGTCTACATAACAAAGGAACTTGCAGACGGCAAATACGAGATGTTCTAATCGCATTTAAGCTACTATGAAGCGCTCGCGGTCAAAGAATCTTATGCTGATGTAAAGCACTATCGCGCTGCTTGCTATTAGGCATAGCATCATGTCGAAAAGGAACCAGAAGTTCAGGTTCGCCACATTAAATACGAATGCAAAAGGCAGTACAAGAATAGGAAGCACAAGAAGCGAGCTTATCTGCTGTGCCTCTTTTATATTTTTCACCCTTGATGAGACTAGCACTATAAGACCTATTGTTGTGAGCGCAAGGAATGGGGAGTTCGCAAGCATCATGTACCATAGAATATTCGGAAATATCGAGGTTTGGTAGGTGGCCACAGAGAGGTAATTGGTTATTCCTGCATAAATCAGGAAAATAAATATAGTAAGCCCGACAGCAGGTATCAGCGATGCGAGAGTCTTTCCTGCAAGAAGCTCTGTGTCTGTTGCAGGAGTCGATAGCAGCGATTCCGCAGTTCTTCTTTCCTTCTCTCCTGCAAAACTGTCCGCAGCTATAACGGTTGCTGTTATTATCGGCATGGTAAGGAAAATGGGTCCTAGGATATTTATTGCAAAGAACTTTACAAATGCAAACTTAGCCAGCTGGTAGGAGCTTATCCCAAGATTTTCTGCAGATGCGCCAAGTATCTTTACCAGCAGTGAGCCTCCAGCATATTGGGAGATGTAGACCGTGAAGACGGGAAGTGTGATTGCGAAGAATAAGGGTATTCCTATCATAGGGCCATATATCGCAAGGCTGCTAAATGCCTCCTTAAGATCTTTTGCAGCAATATCAAAAACATGCCTGTAGTTCATTTAGTCACCAGATAGTATGCGATCTATGCTCTCCTTCAGATACAGCACACTGACTATTTCGCCTTTCAGATCGACCACATCCTTTACAACTTTGGGTATTTGGTTTATTCGATTCAGGCTAAATACAATCGCCTTGTCCGAATCCCCCAATTTCACCTTCCATTTTCTTTTCAGTTTGTTTAATAGGATCTCTGTTGCAGCTTTTCCAAGCAGAACTTCTACCTCCACCCCTTTTAATCTGTTTATTATCTGGTCCGCATTTCCGAATGCTATTTCCTTGCCTTTTCTAAGAAGTAGTGTCTTGTTGCCTATCTTGTAGAGTTCATCAAGCCTTTGGGTGGCATAGACTATTGAAACCCCGCTCTTTGAGAGCGTGTTTAATTCATTGTGCAGTATTCTTGAGGCTACAGGATCAAGAAAGGCGCTGGGCTCATCAAGCAGCAATAGGCGAGGGTTGTTGATCAGCGCGCGACATATGGCGATCTTCTGTTTTGTGCCCCTGCTTAGCTCGCCCACTTTTTTGTCTATAAACATAAGTGCATCGAATTTGATTAGAAGGCCTCTTATTTTTTGGTTTATTGCTTGGTCTTTCAGATCGTATAGGCGGCCGAAGAAAAAGAGATTCTGCCTTACTGTGAGATCATCATACAATGCGTAGTTCTCACCGAGAAATGATAGGGTATTTCTTATTTTGTCTGCATGTTTTGGCAGCACATTCCCAAAAACCTCCACTGTTCCGGCTGTTGGCTTGTAGAGTCCAGCCAGAATCTTCAGAAGGGTGCTCTTCCCTGCCCCGTTGGGCCCAAGCAGCACAATAGTCTCTGCAGTACCAAGTCGCATGTTTATGTTATGCAGAGCGGAAAAATCCCCGAACCGCTTCCCTATGTTGCTAGCCTTTATTACGTACAAAACTACCAGTAGCTTATGTCAGGATAAAATAAATACTTAGTGGTGTGTCGGTTCATTGATATAGCAATCAATAAATTGATTTGTTACCATATGGTTATGTGAAATTATGGAGGCAGAAATAGGCATAATAGGAGGCTCTGGATTTTATTCTATGCTTGAGAATGCGCAGAGCATTGAGGTTGATACAAAGTATGGAAAGCCGAGCGATAAGATTTCGATAGGCGAATTATCAGGAAGTAGGGTGGCATTCTTGCCAAGGCATGGCAGCAGGCACAGCTTTCCACCGCATATGGTGCCTTACAGGGCGAATATAGAGGCACTTAATCAGCTGGGAGTAAAGAGAATAATAGCAACCAATGCCACCGGATCTCTGAATCCCGACTACAAAGTGGGAGAGATAGTCGCATTTGACCAGTTCGTTAACATGACACAGGGCAGAAAGGACACCTTCTTCGAGGACAGGGTAGTCCACATGGGTACGGCAGACCCCTACTGCGATGAGATGAGAAACCTTACTTCAAGAATAGCAAAGAGCAGCGATCTGGATTATCGAGAAAGGGGATCGGTCGTTGTAATCAATGGGCCCAGGTTCTCCACAAGAGCCGAATCCCTATTCTTTAGCAAGCAGGGTTTTGATTTAATAAACATGACCCAATATCCGGAAGTGGTGCTGGCAAAGGAACGTAGCATGTGCTATCTTGCACTTGGGATAGTGACTGATTATGACGTAGGGCTGCAAGGAAACAGCTCGATTAAGCCGGTGAGCCATGCACAGGTCATGGCGACATTTGCTAGGAACATAGAGAACGTGAAAACGCTAATAAAAGAGATAGTAAAAGAGCTTCCCAAGACCAGGGAATGCAATTGCGCAAACTCGCTCGAAGGTGCCTCGATAAGTGTTTGACTAGTTTTTGACCAGACTGCGAATTTTATTATATACCGAAGAAAAAGAGAAGGCTTAAATAGAAAGAGCTACATTATATATATAGTTTAAATTTAGACTATACTAATTTTAGACCATTAAACACAGGTGTATAATTGGAAAAAAATTTCCTCAGTAAGGACATGCGCAAGACAATGCTTAAGATGTTCATACTCAGAAGAATCAAGAAAGACAAAGTGAACTCGTACGCTTTGCTAAAAGAGGTGAGCGACAAGGTCCACTCCAAGCGCTTTTTTTACAACAGCGCTGAAGTGAAAAGCGAACTCTACAACACCATAAAGAGCCTGGAGAACTCAAGTTACATAAAAGTATCCAAGAAAATAGAAAACGGGAGATTGAAGAATTATTATGCTTTGACAAAGGAAGGAAATAACGTGCTTGAATCTGCAAAGAAAATATTCGTAAGAAATATCAAGGAACTGACGACAATTCTTGGTGAATGAACATATGCCCAATTATTCGGTGAAAGTGAACAATCTTGGAAAGATATACAGATCAGGAGACATAGAGGTGGACGCGCTCAGGGAGGTCACATTCTCGCTTGAGCAGGGGGAGTTCGCAGCCATAGTAGGGCCCTCGGGCAGCGGCAAGTCCACGCTCATGCACATACTTGGAACTATAGACAAGCCCACGACGGGCGAGGTCTACATAGACGGGGTTGCAACATCAAAGATGAGCGGCGATCGGCTTGCGGAGTTTAGAAACAAGAAGCTGGGCTTTGTCTTCCAGGCCTTTAACCTTGTTAACGGGCTTGATGCGCTGATGAATGTTGAATTGCCGCTTATGGTCAACCCCATGTCCGGCTCTGAGCGCAGGAAGAGGGCGCAGGAGCTTCTAACCAAACTTGGGCTTGCGGATAGGATGAGGCTAAAGCCAACGCAGCTTAGCGGAGGGCAGCAGCAAAGGGTTGCGGTGGCAAGGGCGCTTGTGAATAATCCATCGCTTGTTCTTGCTGACGAACCCACAGGAAACCTGGACACAAAATCAGGCGAGGAAGTTATCAAGCTGCTAAAGGGGATTAGCAGAGACGAAAATGTCACTATTGTAATGGTTACGCATAATCCAGACATAACAAGGCGCTGTGATAGGGTAATACACATACAGGATGGAAGGCTTTACAAAAACGAGGTTTTGAGATGAACATGAGAACCAATCTGCTGAAGTTAATTTTGCTATTTGTTATAATGGCACCGGTTGTTGCATTTGCGGGAGTAAGCGGACCTTCGCCGATTCCGCCACCACCAAATTTCCAGCTAAGCACAACTGTGATAACCCTGTGCAAAGGAATGATCAATAGAGTGCCGATTGAGATAAAAACACCCGCTGGTGCATCCATCATGCAGGATGTGCAGCTTAGCCTCACAAACTCCAGATACGCATACACTGTAGGCAATGGCTCTGTCAGCGCAGTGAATGTCACTGCAAACATGAGCAATGTGGTGAATCTGCCGGTGTTTGTAAGTCTTAATTCCACTCCTCTAGTTTCGGCAGGAATAGCGATAAACTACCAGTATGACACACTGTATTCGGACAGCGAGGTGAGGAATATAAGCTTTGGCATAGAGACCTGCGCAAATCCGCTCAAGGTCGCGGTCTCACCTGATGTGCTCACCTCAGGCAAGATAGAAAACATAACATTCAATTTCACAAACATAGGAGCGCAGTCACTCAACTACCTCTCTATACATGCGGCGCTGCCATCAACTGACGGCACCTTCCTTGGCATACAGCCAATACAGATCACCACGATTGCACCGCACAGCAGCGTAAGGCTAAATCAGAGCGTCTTTGTTTACAAGAATGCCACGCAATCCTTTCCGGTGAATCTTTCGATATCCTTATACAACGGCACCAGCCTTGAGCAGATATCTGACAATCCGATAGTGCTTTCCACAGGCATAATAAACATAAGCGCATCCAGCATAACCCTCTCGCCTACAGTTCCCACTGCGGGAAGCATATTCTCCATATCCTTCGTACTTACCGATGTTGGAACCTCGGCAGCATCCGCAGTAAGGGCCTCTGCGGCACAGACACCAGATTTCTCCAATTACGGAGCCAATTCCGTCTTTGTAGGGGACGTGGCGGTTGATACGCAAACACCGGTTACCCTGACACTTACTGCAGACAGTGCAGTTAAGAGCGGCAATTATACAATACCGATAAAAATAAGCTACCTAAATAGCCTCAGGGAGAACCTCAGTACAGTCATAGATGTTCCGGTTACCGTCGGTGCTGCGGTGGCATCCAATTCGCTCACAACAACGCAGCTAAGGCACAGCAGTGGCGGCGGGGGAATTATTATAATAGTCCTTGTGATTGTGATAGTCCTGTTTGCCTTCCTGTACTACAGGGAGAGAAAGCGAAAGAAGTGAATTGATCAATGGATCTAACCGATATCCTGTGGCTTAGCTACAAGGATCTT
Source organism: uncultured Microcaldota archaeon (assembly GCA_963755385.1). Lineage (GTDB taxonomy): Archaea > Micrarchaeota > Micrarchaeia > Micrarchaeales > Micrarchaeaceae > UBA12276. Next base: position 24,331 of record CAVWJC010000003.1, read on the forward strand.
AACGAGAAGAGGGTAAGGACCGCACTCACAGTCATCATGGTGGTGATAGGAGTGGCCGCAATAGTGGCGCTCACCTCTCTTACCGCAGGAATAAGCCAGAGCATAGGCTCCTCATTGTCCACATTGGGCCCTACCTCGATAATAGTCTCCTCCAGCGGCAGCACAGCCTTCACAATAGCGGACAGCTCGCTGCTTGCCAGCCTTCCGAATATCACAAGCGTGACCCCGGTGCTTGAGGGAGAGGGAAACATCTATGCAGGAAACGAGAATACCTCAGTCACAATAATAGGGGTTTCATCGGCCGGACTAAACAATTTGGTGCAGCAGAACGTATCGGTATACCAGGGCACGCTTTATCTGGATACGATAACACCCGCAGCTGTAATAGGCCATAGCGTCGCCTTTCCCTCAGATGCATCCGGAGCGCAGAAGGTTAGCGTAGGCCAGGCTGCAACCCTGCGTGTGGGCGGGAGGGGCGGCAAGACGGTCACCGTGCCGGTAGTCGGCATACTTGCCTCACACACCAGCCTGCTTGTGCCAATAGATACATCGGTGTTCATGTCGCTTCCTGCAGCAGAGCTGGTTTTGCAGAGGTCATCATTCAACATAATGCTCGTCAAGGCCTCCAATATAAGCACAGTTAATTCCACTGCAAACATCATAACAACAATATACGGCACCAATGCAAGAGTGGAGAGCACCTCCTCTATTCTTTCCACAGTTAACTCGATCACCGGCGATCTTGGCCTGCTCTTCGGAGCCATAGCGGGAGTCTCGCTTCTGGTTGCCGCAATAGGCATAATGAACATAATGCTCATATCTGTTTATGAGAGAACCCATGAGATTGGCATAATGAAATCTGTGGGCTTTAAGAACAGGAACATACTTATGGTCTTTCTCTTCCAAGCGCTGATAATAGGAGTGATAGGAGGAATTATAGGCATAGGGCTTGGTGCGGGCGCCTCTTATGGGTTATCTGCAGTTCTGGGAGGAGGTTCGCACTCTGGCAGCGCCACTCCCACCGCTTCGACCTCAAGTTCAGGTGGGGCCAGGGCGGGTGCGGGAGGAGGCGCTACATTTGCAGGAGGTGGCGGCAGCTCCTCAACTTCCTCGATTAGCTTTAGCCCGGTTTTCCCAATCAGTACAATAGTATCTGCGCTTCTAATAGCCGTAATAGTCAGCATGCTGGCCGGAGTCTATCCCGCATGGCGTGCCTCCCAGATGGAACCGATAGATGCGCTTAGAATGCTCTGATTCCAAACGTTCAGATAGATATACCTATCAATTTCAGTACCACTATTATTGCTGTTCCTGGCAGGCCAAGTATCGCAATTATGATTATAGATATAAGATCTATGCTTATTCCGAGAGCGAAGACAGAATTTAGAACGAATATCGCTATGAACCCTAGGATTACATTCAGAATCAGTCCGAGTATGAGATTCCCTAGCTTGAATATTATGTACAATACCGCAAATATCGCGATTATTATCAGTATTTCTGATACTATTCCACCAGCAAGTGCCACAACCATAAAACCACTTATATTACCTCTCCGAATAACTTTTTAAAGATAATGCAATCTTTTGGTTTCTTATTACTGTATTTTATAACTAAATAAGTGAAATCAGTGGCGGAATTAATAGACGAGCTCGATTATGAGGGTAACATAATAGCAACCCATCCTAAGGAGTATCTCAGGCAAAGAATGTTTCTTCACAAAGTTTCTCTAGTTATACCTACCGCAAATAACAATGAGCTGGTGCTTAGCAAAAAGGGCCAAGGATAAATACCCTTTCCCAGATACATGGTGCTGCGCTGTTGGCGGGAAGGCAAGACACGGCGAGAGTGATGAGGATGCGGCAATCCGCGAGATGAAGGAGGAAATAGGAAAGGCGTATCCGATCAAAAAGGTCGGTTTCCTTCGTATATGACCAAAAGGACTACAGGGCGATATTTAGCCTATTCACCACAACAGAGCCGATATCAATAGAGGATTTCGAACTGGACCCTGGCGAGATACAGTATTCCAAGGGCTTTGAAATAGAGGAAATAGTGAGGATGGTGCGGGAGAAACAGGAAGATTTCGCACCCACCTTCATAGCCGCAATAACAGAATTTGCAAAACATTACAGCAAATAATAGCTACCAGCTGCCAAGCATTGTATGGCTACTTTGTAGCTACGCTAAATCCGCCAAGGCCATTTCCGCCGATCCCCAGCCTTTGTGTCCCCGACAAAGAAGTACAATGGTCTGCCCTTGTAGGTAATCTGCTTTCCTCCGCCAGTTCTTGTTATCGTTCCGAAATTGGATGCGTTTAGGCCTGGAGCCAGCGAAAGCGTGGCGGTATAGAATGGAGGCCAGTTAGATGCGCATGAGCCATAGCAGGTGCTTGCATTGCTATTCGGCACGTCATTATTGTAAGTGTAGAGGGTAAATCCGCTGCTGTTTGCAAGATACTCTCCAACAGTGGAGCTGTTTTCAAGATTTACTGTATAAGAGGTGGTATTTTTAGTTGCATTGGCATTTACAGTGGTTGTCGCCTGCGTGGTTGAGGCTGCAGTGCTGGCTCCGGTTGTTGACGCCTGAGCGGTTGTGGATGCCTGGCTTGTTGTGGAGGGATAGTTTATGATTGTCACAGTGGATGATTTCGCCGCGCTCTTTGCACTAGTTAGAAAATATGCTCCAGCTACAACTATTATCAATAGTATTATTATTGCCCCTATGATCATTGTCTTGTTCACATTCCCACCTTTTCCGATTGATTATTTTATTTCTTTTTGCCCATTGCCATGAGGCTGTAATCTATGTATATCCAGATTATGTCAGCAACAAATATTATTATCCCGAGAACAAGCCATGTAATGTCATAGTAGCTTTGGTATGTCCATAATACGTCGGCTATGGCTATTATTATTCCCATCAGTATTGCTATGTAGGATTTTGTCATATTTCCCATACAATTACCTTAACAAAGTAGCTCTAATAATAATCTGTAGATAGGTTATTAAACCTATTCAAGAGTTAAGGTTTATTGGCAAATTTTTGAATAAGGTTTCGCCTTTCTAGAGGATTTATATACCTTATTATTGTAATAAGTATACAAACGGGGGTTTATTTTATGGAAACGAATTCATCTAAGAATAGCATGAATAATATGAAAATGATAGGGGCAGCGATTGTTGTTATAATAATCATTGCAGTGGGAGCGGTCGTTCTCACAGGCACAAGACAGCAGCGCCAACGGCAACCAGCAGCGTACTACCAACCACTACGGTTGCAGTAGCAGGCGGCAATACCACCACTGTGGCAGTCACAAACACGACAGCGACTACGGCTCCGAGCACAACAGTGCAGTCGAGCGGCAACAGCTCCACTTTTGAGAGCTGGTCAGGCCAGAACCTTTCGATCAGCCAGTTCAGCAAGGAAATGGACGGCTTTACCTTTACAAAGGCAAATATGCTGAATGCGACATACGACTATAAATCACAGATAAGCTTCAGCGGTACGTACAACTTCTCTGAAAATACAACAGGCACAACAAACATACAGAAATACTACAACAGCACAAGGATAGCAACCACAACCAACACATCCGTTGGGGCTATCTCGAGCACCTCGATATACAATGCCACATCAAACAAGCAGTACGATTGCACAAGCAACCCAATCAACCAGTCGATATCCTGCTACGTATCAAATTATACAGGAATATCAAACAGCACAGGCATACTGGGTTCGGTTAGCTCGAATGTGACCATTTCGGGATACTTCAACAACATAAAAGTATCAAGTGCCAGCTACAACGGCCAGCCATGCACACTGGTTACGGAGACCTCTATCTGAAGACCGTGACAAAGAGATCGCCTTCTGCCACATCGGTGATACAGGGGACAAACAGCGCCTGCCTCTCCACCAAGTACAATGCGTACCTCAACCAGAGCCTTGTGGGGACCTTCACCATAACGGAGAATGGCAACGTGACTAATGCGAATATGCACTACAGCGAAAGTGAGGTAGCAATAGGCACCTCAACCTCTGCAGCCATAACAGCATTGCCAGGGCCAGTGGTCAATTAAGCACATATGGGGTTTTTACCCCGTTCTTCTTTTTTTATTTTAATAGTTGACTAGCTGATATGCTATCCTAGCGCTTGTAGAGCCATAGGCCCTCGTATTTTGCATTACAGAGTCTAGATAAATATATATATTTCTGATTCCATAGTTTTGGTGTGATACTATGACTAAGGAAAGTAGCATAAGAATTGGCAGTATGAAGCAACAAATAGGGCAGGCTCAAAACGGTGTGCCTATATCTGCTGAATTGGGGCTTTCGGCTAAGGACACTTCTCAAGAACGTAAGGCTCTTTTGAGAGACGGGCTTGCTAAAGCTAGAGAGCTTACTCGATTTTTGGCAGACAATAATATAGGAGGCATGTGGATTTATGGACAGACCGAAGATGGAACTAAAGAGATGCGTCTACAATATAGCGTAAATCTTAGAAAAGACTAAAGAATAGATAAGCTTTGAACTAGCCAGAAACCACCGGAACTATTCCTTGATAGATTTTCTTTTTATTCCCTAATACTCAAAAGGCTACTTGTAATTCTACAATATAATGAAACAGAAGAGGTTAATCTTCTGCCTCATTATTGTATAGAATAGCTTAAATAAAAAAGAAAGGGCTTATGTTGCCCCATGCTGTTTGCTATGTTAACAGTGCTGTTTGCCTCGCTGGTTGTGAGGTTTAGGGTTGCAGGTGTGCTGCCATTTCCCGTTACGCCAACGCTATACTCTACATTTGGTAACAATACAGCCACTGTTCCATTTGTGCTGTTTCCCAGATAGGTTATACCTAAGAATACCAGCTTAGCCGACTGGTTAGGACCAAGAACTAATCTATGACGAGCACGCCCGGGTCAAGTCCCATCGCGGTAGGCCTCCGGGCGATAAGAGCGACCGGGTCGGCCCGGCAGCTCATGTCACTAGCGCAAGCGCACCAGGGCCCGGGGAATCGCGCGCAGCAGCAAGGCGAGATCAGACCGAACGCAAGTCCTAGTATCGCGTCTGCCAGGGACTCCCAGGTGCGCAGGCACGGACCGACGCCCACACCCGGCTCCGCCGCAGCCCGGCCCGCGCGCCCTCATCCCGGTCCCTCGTGAAGCCCGCGGACTGCCATGATCAACACAAGCCAACACAACCTGCGCCGGGCCGACGAATCCCCGGGACAGTCCCGTATGAACAGAACCCCCAGGTCAGGGCCATATCACTGG